>NZ_JBEXPJ010000149.1:0-22499 GCF_040611995.1 Lentzea sp. NPDC006480 | reverse complement strand
ACGCTCGCGGTGGCCGCGCTCGCCGGGGTGCTGTACGCGATCGCCACCAGCGACTGGATGCAGAACATGTTGTGGTGCTCGGCGCAGCAGCCGCCAGGCGCCTTCCTGGGAGACCGGCGTCCACTTCTGGCTCGTCCAGGTGTCCTCGAAGTGGCACACGGCGAGCGTCACGGCGGTGCCGGGATCGACGTCCAGGCACATCTCATGGCTGAACCCGGCCGCCTGGGCTGACCCGGGAACCGCCGGAGCCGACAGCGTCGCAGCGATCGCGACCAGTAGTTTTCGCATGTCTTCCCCCTCGATGGTTGATCAGGGGAGAACGTGAGAGCCCGGCGTCGCAAAATCGTTGAAGAACGCCACCTGTCTCAATACCTTCAGTGTTGCCTGAAGTTAATCAATGTCGGCGGCGATTGTCGGTGTGATGTGAAAGCCTGAAGGGGTGTCAAGTGCTTCGCGGTCCCCGGCCGAGGCCTACGCCCACTCCAGGCGCAACGCCCAGCGGCCCAAGCTGACCGACTTCGGCTCCGTCATCTCGTTCGAGCTGGACCCGTTCCAGCGCCAGGCCTGCGAGGCCCTGGAGGACGGTCACGGAGTGCTCGTCTGCGCGCCCACCGGTGCCGGCAAGACGGTGGTGGGCGAGTTCGCCGTGCACCTGGCCCTCACCGAAGGCCGCAAGTGCTTCTACACCACCCCGATCAAGGCGCTCAGCAACCAGAAGTTCGCCGACCTCACCGCGCGGTACGGGGCGGAGAGCATCGGCCTGCTGACGGGCGACACGAGCGTGAACGGCGGCGCGCCGGTCGTGGTGATGACGACCGAGGTGCTGCGGAACATGCTGTACTCGGGTTCGTCCACTCTGGACGGACTGGCGTACGTCGTCATGGACGAGGTGCACTACCTGGCGGACAGGTTCCGCGGGCCGGTGTGGGAAGAGGTCATCCTGCACCTGCCGGAGCACGTGCAGGTGGTCGGTCTGTCCGCGACGGTCAGCAACGCCGAGGAGTTCGGCGAGTGGCTGGTCGAGGTGCGCGGCGACACGAGCGTCGTGGTGGACGAGCACCGGCCCGTGCCGCTGTGGCAGCACATGATGGTCGGAAACCAGATGTTCGACCTGTTCGAGGGCGACGAGACGCACGCGCGGATCAACGCGCAGGTGCTGCGCAAGACCGAGGAGCTGGCGCGCTACCACGTGCCGTTCAACCGCAACCGCAATCGCGGCAACACGGGGCGGCCGACGCGCAACAGCGGGTACAAGCCGCCGTCGCGCATCGACATGATCCAGCGGCTCGACAACGCGAACCTGTTGCCCGCGATCGTGTTCGTGTTCTCCCGGGCCGGATGTGACGCGGCGGTCGCGCAGACCGCGCGGGCCGGGCTGCGGCTGAACACGCCGGAGGAGACCGAGCAGGTCCGCCGGATCATCGACGAGAAGACGCGCGAGCTGCCAGAGGCCGACCTCACCGTGCTCGGGTTCTGGGAGTGGCGGGAGGCGCTGGAGCGGGGCATCGCGTCGCACCACGCCGGGCTGCTGCCCGCGTTCAAGGAGACGGTCGAGGAGCTGTTCGTCCGCGGGCTGGTCAAGGTCGTGTTCGCGACCGAGACGCTCGCGCTGGGCATCAACATGCCCGCGCGCACGGTCGTGCTCGAGAAGCTCGTGAAGTACAACGGCGAGGCGCACGTCGACCTGACGCCGGGGGAGTACACGCAGCTCACCGGGCGTGCCGGGCGGCGGGGGATCGACGTCGAGGGGCACGCGGTCGTCGTCTGGCAGCCCGGGATCGACCCCAAGGCGGTCGGCGGCCTCGCGTCCACGCGCACCTACCCGCTGCGGTCGTCGTTCCGGCCGGGTTACAACATGGCCGTCAACCTCGTGCACCAGCTGGGCGCGTCGGCGGCGCGCGAGATCCTGGAGCAGTCGTTCGCGCAGTTCCAGGCCGACCGGTCGGTGGTCGGGCTGGCGCGCCGGATCGAGCGCAACAAGGAGGCGCTCGCGGGCTACGCCGAGTCGATGACGTGCCACCTCGGAGACTTCACGGAGTACGCCGGTCTTCGCAGGAGGATCGCGGACCGGGAGAAGCAGCTCGCCAAGCAGAACACCAACGCGCGCCGGATCGAGACGGCCAAGTCGCTGGAGACGCTGCGCAAGGGAGACGTGATCGCGGTGCCGTCCGGCAGGCGCAGCGGCCTCGCGGTCGTCATCGACCCCGGCATCGAGCCGCTGGGCGAGGCGCGTCCGCTGGTCGTCACCGAGGACCGCTGGTCGGGCCGTCTGACGTCGGCGGACTTCCCAGTGCCGGTCGAGGTGCTCGGCCACATCCGGCTGCCCAAGCAGGTGGACGTGCGCTCGCCCAAGTCGCGGCGCGACCTGGCGGCGACCATCCGCAACACCGGCATCACCGTGCCGTCCCGCGGCCGCAAGGCGACCACGGCCGCCGACGACCCGGAGCTCGCGACGCTGCGCCGGGCCCTGCGCGCGCACCCGTGCCACGGCTGCGACCAGCGCGAGGACCACGCGCGGTGGGGCGAGCGGTACCACCGGCTGCTGGCCGAGACCGAGCAGCTGGAGCGCAAGGTCGCCGCGACCACGCACTCGCTGGCGCGTCAGTTCGACCGCATCCGGGCGTTGCTGCGCGAGCGCGGGTATCTGTCCGAAGCCGACGAGGTGACGAACGACGGCAAGCGGCTGACCAGGCTCTACAGCGAGTCGGACCTGCTCGCGGCCGAATGCCTGCGCACCGGCGCGTGGAAGGGCCTCAAGCCGGAGGAGCTCGCCGCCGTCGTGTCGTCGCTGGTCTACGAGGCGCGCCGGGACGGTCCGGTCGAGGCGCGGCTGCCGCAGGGTCCGGTGGCGGACGCGATGCTCAAGACCGTCCGGCTGTGGGCGGAGATCGAGGACGACGAGCGCCGCCACAAGCTGGAGCGCATCACCCGCCAGCCCGACCCGGGCTTCGCGTGGCCGGTGTACCGCTGGGCGCGCGGCGAGTCGCTGGAGAAGGTCCTCAGCGCGGCCGAGGCGGGCGGGAACGAGCTCGGAGCAGGCGACTTCGTCCGTTGGTGCCGGCAGGTGATCGACCTTCTGGACCAGATCCGCGAGGTGCTCGGCCGCCAGGACCCGGTCGGTGCCGCCGCGGCCAAGGCCGTCGACGCGCTGCGGCACGGAGTTGTGGCGATGATGTGATGTGCAGCTGACGAAGGTTTTGCGAGTCGGAGTAAAGACTGACGTCAACGGTGTGGTTGGATCGCGCCGCAACGTCGTACACACGGAGGTCGACAGATGAGCAGCCCGTACGGACCGTCCGGAGGGAACGATCCGCAGCAGCCCTGGGGCCAGCCGCAACAGCCGCAGCAGCCCTACGGTGGCGGTTTCCCTCCCGGCACACCGTCCGGCGGCTTCCCGGCTCAGAACCCCTACGGCCCGCCGCAGCCCCAGCCAGGGCAGCAGCAGCCGTACCCCGGTTTCGATCCGTCGCAGCAGCAGACGCAGCAGTACGGCGTACCCCCGCAGCAGCCCCAGTCGAACCCGTACGGCACCCCCGTGCAGGGCGACCCGTACGGCCAGCAGACACAGCAGTACCCCGGCCAGCAGCCCAACCCGTACGGGCAGCAGCCGGGTTACGGCCCGCCCGTGCCGCAGAAGAAGAAGTCCAGCGCGGCCATCTGGGTCGCCGCGGTCGTCGTGGTGCTGCTCGTCGGCGGTGTGCTGTTCGCCGGGTTCGTGTCGCCGGCCTTCTTCAAGAAGAAGATCTTCGACAACACCGCCGTGCAGACCGGCATCGTCCAGATCCTGAAGGACGAGTACAAGATCTCCGACGTCGGCAGCGCGACCTGCAGCGGTGAGAACGAGGTCAAGCCCAACACCTCGTTCGAGTGCAAGGTCCAGGTCGGCGGCAAGGACAAGAAGGTCAAGATCGTCGTCAAGACCGAGGACGGCGAGTACGAGGTGGGCCAGCCCACGGGCTGATCCCGCTCGCTCCGAAAGCCTCCCCCGAGAAGTCCGCGGGGGAGGCTTTCGCGTCGGCACGGTCGTCTGTGCGGGGAAACTGAGGTGCGGCCGCGGTCGTGCGTGGGCGACGATCGCGGGCGTGACCGAGATCCGCGTTCTCAGCGACGAAGCGCAGTTCCGCACCCACACCGCGGTGTTCCGGCGCGCGATGCACATGCCGATTCCGAACGACGAGCAGTGGCAGGTCGTTCTCCCCTCCTACGAGCCCGATCGGGTGCTTGCCGCGTTCGACGGCGACGAGATGATCGGGACGACCCAGTCGTACGGCTCCTCTCTCGTGGTGCCTGGCGGCGCTGTCGTGCCGCACGCGGCCATCTCACGTGTGGGCGTGCGTGCCGACTACACGCGCCGTGGCGTGCTGACCGCCCTGATGCGCGAGCAACTCGAAACGCTGCCTGATCCCGTCGCCACGCTGCGCGCCTCCGAGGGACGCATCTACGGGCGGTTCGGCTACGGCCTGGCGGGACGGTGGCGGTCGGTCGAGATCGACGCCAAGCGCGCCGTGGTCGCGGGCGAGATGGTCGGGCGGGTGCGGATGATCGACGCCGACACCGCGGACAAGTTGCTGCCGGAGCTGCACGAGGCGATCGGGCTGACGCGGCCGGGGCAGATCGGGCGGTGGACGGGTTGGTGGGCTCGGGAGCGCGACCGCAAGTCCCATGCGGAGAACTCGGTCACCGTCGTCCACAGTGGACCTCATGGTGACGACGGTTTCCTGACCTACAAGGTGACCGAGGAGAAGGAGTTCAAGCACCGGATGTCCATTGAGGACATGGTGTGGGCGAACGACGACGCGTGGCGCGACCTGTGGATCTACGCGTCCCGGCTGGACCTCGTCGACCAGATCGAGGCCGACATCGCGTTGGACGCGCCGGTGTCGTGGCTGTTCGAGGATCCGCGCGTCGTCCACACGAAGGACGTGTTCGACGAGATCTGGCTGCGGCTGGTCGACGTCGAGCGCATGCTCCAGGCCCGCACGTACGGCGCGTCGGAACCCGTGGTCATCGAGGTGCGGGACAGGCTGTTGCCCGCCAACAACGGCAGCTACCGGGTGTCGCCTGGCGGTGCCGAACGCGTGGACGCCCCGGCTGACTTCGCGATCCCGGTCGACCTGCTCGGCGCGGTGTACTTCGGTGACACCACGTTTTCGCAGCTCGCGGCCACCAAACGGATCACGGGCTCGCGGTTCGGCCAGGCCGACGCGTTGTTCGCCGTGCCCCAGAAGCCGCTCTGCGGCACCTTCTTCTAGGCGGGTGTCGAAATCGCGGCTCGCCGTTCGTCTTACTGCGACCAGACCGGGTCGGACGAGGAGGGCCACGCGATGAAGTACGTGATGCTGATCTACCAAGGCGGCGCGCTCGACGAACAGGCCGCGCTCAGCGACGAGGAGCAGCAGCAGGTCCGGGCGGACTACCAGGGCATCAACTCCACGCCAGGGGTCACGCCTGGGCTGCCGATGGGCCGGGCCGAGAACGCGACCACCGTGCGGGTCGAGGGCGGGAGGACCCTCACCACGGACGGGCCGTTCGTCGGGATGAAGGAGGCGGTCGGCGGCTGGTTCGTCCTGGAGGCCGACAACCTGGACGCGGCCATCGAGGTGGCGTCGCGCGTCCCGGCGGCGCGGTACGGCGGTGCCGTCGAGATCCGCCCCGCGGAGGTCTATTGGTGAGCGCGGCCGAGCGGGTCTTCCGCGAGGAGTGGGGCCGCGTGCTCGCCACCCTGGTCGGCTTCCTCGGCGACTTCGACCTCGCCGAGGAGGCCGCGCAGGAGGCGTTCGCGATCGCCGCCGACCGGTGGCCGCGCGACGGCGTACCGGACAACCCGCGGGCGTGGCTGATGAGGACGGCCCGCAACCGGGCGACGGACCGCATCCGCCGCGACCGGGCGCTCGTCGCGCGGTACGACCTGCTCGCCGCACGGCCCGAGGTGAGGTCCATGCGGGACGAACGACTGGAGCTGATCTTCACCTGCTGCCACCCGGCGCTCGCGGCCGAGGCGCAGGTCGCGCTCACCCTGCGCACGCTGGGTGGGTTGACCACCGACGAGATCGCCCGCGCGTTCCTGGTGCCGGAACGCACGATGGCGCAACGGATCGTGCGGGCCAAGCGCAAGATCAAGGCGGCCGGGATCCCGTTCCGCGTGCCGCCGGACCACCTGCTCGGCGAGCGGCTCGACGCGGTGCTCGCGGTCGTCTACCTGATCTTCAACGAGGGCTACGGCGGCCGGGACGAGCTGGCGGCAGAAGCGATCTGGCTGGGCCGGGCGCTGGCCGAGTTGATGCCGGACAGCCCTGAGGTGCACGGACTGCTCGCGATGATGCTGCTGAACGACTCCCGGCGCGAGGCGCGGTTCGACGACGGCGAGTTGGTGCTGCTCGCCGACCAGGACCGGTCGCGGTGGAACAGCGCGCAGATCGCCGCCGGCCGGGCCGCGCTGGACCGTGCGATCGCGTTGGGCGGGCGTGGACCGCACGTGCTGCAGGCGGCCATCGCGTCGTTGCACGCGGAGACGCCGTGCGACTGGGCCGAGATCGCGGCGCTGTACCGGGAGCTGGCCCGGCTGACCGGCTCGCCCGTGGTGCGGCTGAACCTCGCGATCGCCGTCGCGGAGACGGACGGGCCCGAGGCAGGCCTGCGGATCGTCGAGGACCTTGGCCTCGACGACTTCCGCTACCTGCACTCGACCAGGGGCGAGCTGCTGCGCCGTCTCGGCCGCACCGACGAGGCCCTGAACGCCTACCTGCGTGCGCGCGAACTGACCGACGACGGTGCCGAACGGCGTTTCCTCGAACGGCGGCTGACCGAACTCAGGCGCGCCGCTCCATGGCGTTGACCAGGCGCGGCACCGAGCTGCCCAGGCCCCAGCGCTGGGTGAGCTCGCGCAGCCGCTCGGGGTCGGCGGGCACGCGCGGCACCTCGTCGTCGCGGTCCTTGACGACCGGGGCGTCCAGCGCGGTGCGGACGACCGTGGGCGCGGCCGCCAGGTACTCCTCGGCCGCGATCAGCGAGTTGCGGGCCTTGGTGGTGAGCTTGCGGTCCATCGGGTCGCTCACGGCCTTGAGCACCGCGTCGAGCGAGCCGAACTCGCTGATGAGCTTCGCGGCCGTCTTCTCGCCGATGCCCGCGACGCCCGGCAGGCCGTCGGAGGGGTCGCCGCGCAGCACTGCCATGTCGGCGTAGGCGGACCCGGCGTTCTCGACCGGCAGCGAGTACTTGGCGGCCAGCTCCTCTGGGCCGAGGATCTCGACCTTGTTCCAGCCGCGCCCGACGTACAGCACGTGCACCGGCGTCGGCTCGTGGCGCACGACCTGGAACATGTCGCGGTCGCCCGTCACCACCTCGACGGGGGAGCGCTGCTCGTGGTGGGCCAGCGCGCCGATGACGTCGTCCGCCTCGTAGCCCGCCGCCTCGCCCGTGCAGATGCCGGCCGCGTCCAGCACGTCGAGGATGATCGGGATCTGCGGCGTCAGGGTGTCCGGCACCTCTTCCGAGCCGTCAGCGGCGTCCTCGGCCACGCGCTGCGCCTTGTAGGACGGCAGCAGCTTCACCCGGAACTCGGGCCGCCAGTCGGCGTCCAGGCAGGCGACCAGCCGACCGGCGCCGCGGTCGGTGATGACGCGGGCGATCGTGTCGACGAACCCGCGCACGGCGTTCACCGGCGTGCCGTCGGGCGCGGTCATCGAGTCCGGCAGCGCGTAGTACGACCGGAAGTAGAGGCTCGCGGAGTCGAGCAGCACCAGGGGAGAGCTCACGAGTGGACAAGCTACTAGGCTTTCGACCATGGCAACGATCACCGGGCCCATCGACGTGTCCGCGCTGCGCGCGCGACTTGACCGCGCTTCCACAGCCGCCGAGCAGGCGGGCGTCGACGCCCTCCTCATCTCGCCCGGCTCGGACCTGCGGTACCTGATCGGTGCCGGTGGCGACTCGTTCGAGCGCCTCACCTGCCTCGCGCTGCCGGTCGGCGGCACTCCGACGCTCGTGGTGCCGAAGCTGGAGCAGCCCGGTTACGCGGGCATCCCCACCGACGAACTGGGTGTCGAGGTCGTCACGTGGGTCGATGGCGAGGACCCGTACGCGCTGGTCAAGGCCGCGCTGAAGGGCACGCGCGTCGCTGTGGCGGACATGATGCCCGCCCTGCACACGCTCAAGCTCGGCCACGCGATCGGCGGCCCGCAGTCGCTCGCCGGGCCGATCATCCGCGAGCTGCGGATGCGCAAGGACGAGGCCGAGATCGCCGCCCTCCGCAAGGCCGGTGCCGCGATCGACCGCGTCCACGCGCGCATGGGCGAGTTCCTGCGCGTGGGTCGCACCGAGCGTGAGGTTGCGCGCGACATCGCGGTCGCGATCGTCGAGGAAGGCCACACCGTCGCCGACTTCGTGATCGTCGGCTCTGGTCCCAACGGCGCCTCGCCGCACCACCGCGACTCCGACCGCGTGATCGAGGCGGGCGAGGTCGTCGTCATCGACATCGGCGGCCCGGTCGCCGAGGGCTACAACTCCGACTCGACCCGCACCTACGTGATGGGCGAGCCCGCGTACGACGACGTCTGGGACACCTACGCGGTGCTGCAGGCCGCCCAGCAGGCCGCGGTCGACTTCGTGCAGCCCGGCGTGACCTGCGAGGAAGTCGACGCAGCCGCCCGCCAGGTCATCGCGGACGCGGGCTTCGGCGAGTTCTTCGTGCACCGCACCGGCCACGGCATCGGCCTGGACGTCCACGAGGAGCCCTACATCGTGAGCGGCAACTCGCTCCCGCTCGAAGCGGGCATGGCGTTCAGCGTCGAGCCCGGCATCTACCTCCCCGGCCGCTGGGGCGCGCGCATCGAGGACATCGTCGTCGCCACCGCCACCGGCGTCGAGTCCTTCAACAACCGACCTCACGAGCTGGTGGTGCTTTGACCCTCGAGCAGATCGACAGAGCGATCCTCAAAGAACTGGCCTCGGACGGCCGCTGCAGCTTCACGGACCTGGCCGAACGAGTGGGCCTGTCGGTCTCGGCCGTCCACCAGCGCGTGAAGCGGCTGGAACAGCGCGGCATCGTCAAGGGCTACGCGGCCCGCCTGGACGGCGCCGAGATCGGCCTGCCGATGTCCGCGTTCATCTCGCTCTTCCCGATCAACCCGGCCGAGCCCGACGACTACCCGAAGCGCCTCGAACACCTCTCGGAGATCGAGGCGTGCTACTCGGTGGCGGGCGACGCGTCGTACGTGCTGCGCGTGCGGGTCGCTTCTCCGACGGCTCTGGAGGAGCTGCTGCAGAAGATCCGGGAGTCGGCCAACGTCTCCACGCGAACGACAGTGGTGTTGTCCACGCCGTACGAGGACAGGCCACCGTCGGTCTGAGGTTCAGCGACGGCGGTCGACCGCGATCCAGTTCGTCTCCCAGGTCGCGCCGCCGTCGGGGGAGAACGCCTGCTCGAACTTCGCCTGGAACGGCCCCAGCTGGTTGATCAGGAACCGCACCTTGATCGGACGCCCGCCCAGCTCGTCGTCGCCGTAGAACTCGCCCACCCCGTCGTGGAACCCGCCGTACACCGACGGCGTGAGCAGTCCGTTGCGGATGTTGACGAAGGTCAGGCTCCACCGCTTGGCCTGCGGTTCGTAGAGCCGCATGTTGAGGCCTTCGATCCGCCCGTTCGCGTTGGCGACTTTCAGCTCGACCACGTTCGCCCGGCGGTCCAGCAGCGGGCGGACGACGGACGTGCCTTCGAAGTGGAGCCACTCGTCCGGCGTCTCCGACAGCGGATCGGCCAGCACTCGCACGTCGGTGTGCCAGGTGCCGATCTCCCAGTCGAAGTCCCGCTGCCCGTCCTCGGTACCGGCCGCCGCCGGCACCGAGGCGGTCAGCGAGACAACGGCGAGAACGGCCACCAGAACTCGTTTGTGTGGCACGGTGAGAAGCCTGCGCATGTTCATGATTCGACTGTCCGACGGAGCATCACCATGAACAAGAAGGCACCTGCGGGTAACCCCTCCCCGGCGCGCCCCAACCCTCTGCCGGGCTGCCCGATGGCCGCCGCGTTCGCCGCGATCGGCGGGAAGTGGAAGCTGACCCTGGTGTACTGGCTGGCCCACGGCGAGTCCCACTTCGCCGGCCTGCGCCGCCGCGGCACGCCGATCACGCCCAAGGTGCTGGCCGAACAGCTGCGCGAGCTCGAAGCCGACGGGCTGGTCGAGCGCGTGGAGACCGGACCTGTCCCGGCGCCGGTCATCTACCGGCTCACGCCCTACGGAAAGACGGTCCTGCCCGTGGTGGAGAGCGTCCGGGTGTGGGGTGAGGAGCACCTGCAGCGCACCCACGGCGGGACAGCGGTGAACGAGGCGATGAGCTGCGTGCACCCGGTCGGGTAGATCAGCCCCGGACCTGCCCATCGGCCAGTACCAGCACCCGATCGGCCACCGCGTGCACGGCATCGTGATGCGTGGCGATCAGGACCGCGGCCCCCTCGTCGGCAACCCGTCGCAACACCGCCACGGCGGCCACCGCGCTCTCGGCGTCCAGATGCGCGGTGGGTTCATCGGCGAGCAGCGCGGCAGGCCGAGCCACCACAGCCCGAGCCAGCGCCGCCCTCTGCTGCTGCCCGAACGAGACCTGCCCGGGATACCGGGCCCCCAGAGCCTCGATCCCCAGCTCGGCCAGCAACCCGGCGACACCGGAGACCGCGCGCCCGGCCAGCCTCAACGGCAGAGCGACGTTCTCCTCCAGCGTCAGCTCGGAAGCCAGCCCGAGCGACTGCGGCAACACGGCACAGTCGGACCACGAAGCGAGTCCGGGCAGCACCGAGCCGCGATCCGGGAAGTCGAACCCGCACAACAACGACAGCAACGCGGTCTTCCCGGAGCCGGAAGGGCCGCTCAGAGTCACCAGTTCGCCGGCGAACACGGCCAGGTCCACGCCGCGCAGCACCGAGACGCCGCCGAAGGCCCGGTGCACCCCGGAAGCCTGAATCACGATGCCGCCAACGGGATGCACAGGTCCGCCAAGGAAACCAGCCGCGGGTCGTGTGACGCCACCAGCGCGGGCACGGGCAAGGAAGCCAGCGTCTCCAGCACCAGGTCGGCCGAGCGGACGTCGAGCTGGGAGGTCGGCTCGTCGGCCACCACGACGGAAGCGCCGCGGGCCAAGGCGCAGCCGAAGGCCAGCCGTTGCTGTTGACCACCGGACAAGGCGCCGATCCGCCAGGTCGCCGACCCGTCCAGGCCCAGCTGGTCCAGCAGGGCGAGGTCCGGGGCACCGGCGGCGTGCAGGTTCTCGGCCACGGTCAAGTGTGTGATCAGGTTGTCGGCCGGGTTCTGGAAGACGACGGCGATCTCCTTGCGGCGCAACGATCGCAGCTCGGCCCAGGACAACGCGGAGGTTGCCACGTCCCGGATGAACACCTCGCCCTCGGAAGGGCGTTCGACCAGCGACAGGACGCGCAGCAGCGTCGACTTGCCCGAGCCGGACGGGCCCGACAGCACGGTCAGGCCAGGTGCGATCGTCAGCGACATGTCCGTGACGGCCCGCACCGGGCCGTAGTTCACGCCGACGCCACAAGCGCGGATCACCTGAGCAGCTCTCCCATCCGCGCGGTTCGGACGCCGCGCAACGCAAGCCAGGCCGCCACTACGACCACCAGAACGCCGCACAGGACCATCGAACCCAGCAGAGGCACCAGGTTCGGCAGCACGGGGGCGGGATTCAGCCACGGTGCCGGGTCCAGGCGGGGAACGGCGAAACCTGTGCTGACGAACGACGCCACCGCGCCGATCGCCAGGGCCAGCGACGCCAGTGTGCCCACTTCCAGCAGGTGACTGGACCACAGGACGGAAGGCCGCATGCCCATGCGGGTCGACAAGGCTCCCGACACGGCGTTCTGGCGGCGGCGGACTTCGATGGCCAGCAACAAGGCCACGGCAGCGACCACGGCGAGCACGAAGCCGATGGCGGCGACGAAACCGAAGGTCCACTCGACGGTCAGGAACGGCAGGCCGTCGAGGACTCGGGCGCGGTCGGCGACGTTCGTGTAGCTGATTCCGGCGGCCTGCAAGGAAGAAGTCAGCGAGGACAGCGGCAGTGACGACCACAGGTGCCAGGAGCCCACCTGCTCGGCGGCGGGCACGGACTCGCGGGACAGGACGTAGCCGCGGGTGCCGAGCTTCGGGAACGAAGGCAGCGCTGCCACCGGTTTCAGCAGTGGCAGGCCCGCGATCTGGATCTCCTTGTCGGCCGCGCGGCCGATCCGCAACGCCGGGGCGATCTCACCGGTCCGGTGCAGGCCGGACAACAGTGAGCGCACTGACGAGGCGTCGTCGACGACAGCGGCGTCGGTGAAGGTGGCCGGGTCGACGATCAACGCGCCGGTGCTCAGGCCCACGAGTGTTGTGTTGCCCTGCAACGACGACGGCAGGGCCACGCGGCCCAGAGCGATGTCCTGCGAGACCTGCACAGTGCTGTTGGCGCCCACGAACACGCCGGACTTCGAGTCCAAAGCGGACTGCTGCGCACCGGCGACCGAACTTCCGACCGCGATGGTGCCGACCGCGAGCACGCCCACCAGCAGGACGCCGGTCACCGGGCCGGCCGCGGCGGCAAGCCGGCGCAGAGCGAGCTGTGCCGCTGGGACCTTCCACCACCGCACGCGATGCGACCACACCAGCGACCACCGCAACAGCCGCACACCGAGCAGCGCCGCCGCCAGCACGACCAGCAGCGGGAAGGTCAGCGCGGCCACGTCGATCCGCGGCAGGTCGCCGGACTTCAACGCGGGACCCAAGCCGTTGTGCGACAACCGAACCCAGGCCAAAACGGCCAGAAGACCGACGACCAGCTCCCACGGCACCAGGGCGGGCCGCCACGACCGCGCCCGCCGCTGGAACGTCCGGTGCACGCGCCAGCCGGCCACCAGCACGGTCACCAACAACGACGCGAGCACCACCGCGAGAACGAAACCCAGTGCCACCCACAAGGTTCCGGAAGCCAGCACGACCCCAGGCCCGTACAGCGGCAGCAGCAACCGCGCAGCGAGAAGCCCGAGCAACCCGCCGGCCACCAACGGCAACCCGAGTTCCAAGACCCCGCGCAAGCCCAGCGAAAGCGGGCTCGCCCCGCGCACCCACAGCAGCCGCAGCTCGGAATGGCGCCGCTGAGCCCATTGCACGGTCACGGTTCCAACGCCGGCCAACCCGACCAGCACGCTGATGATCACCAACGGCAGCAGCGCCGACGACACGTTGCGCTCGGACGTACGAGCCGCCGCGATGGCCGACGACAACCCGTCGACCCGCGTCAACGGCAGCCGCAACGACGTCAGGAGCGCGTTCCCCTTGTCCCGCAACGCCTCGGCCTCGGCCAGCGTCGACGGCGGCTCGACCGGGAACCGCAGCGACACCGACGCCCTCGACGAGAAGGCCGAGGGCAGCAGGGCGAGATCGGACACCTGAGACACCCAGATCACCGAGGTGCTGGCGCCGTCGCCGCCCAACGGGTTCGGCACCACCGTCTGCGACTCCGAGCACCACCAGCCGGACACCGGATGCGCCAGGTCGGCGTAGATCGCGGACACCACCAGCGGCGAGCCGGTCAGCCGGTCGCCGACGCGCACGTGCGCGGCCGTGGCGATCGTCTGCGGCACCCACAACCCGGTGCCGCCGCCCTGGAGCACGGTCAGGTGCGCCAACGCTTCCGGCCGGTACCCGAACCGGCCGTAGGTGGCGAGGCCGTTGAAGTCAGGCCGCCCGATCCGCGTGTAGACCGCGCTCAACGGGCTCTTCGAGGACATCGAGACGGCGGACGAGAGCGGCAGGTCCTCCTTGCCGACGAGCGACGGGTGCACGGTGTGCGGGCACATCCGGTCCTGCTGGTACGCCAGCGCCGCGCTGCCGGCGGACGACGAGTGCAGCACGGCCGCGGCCACCACGAAGCCCAGCAGCAACGTCGTCGCGATGCTCACCAGCAGCGTGAGAGGGCTCGACAGCGCTGCCCTGGGGGCGGCTCTCCACGGCAACTGCACCAGCGCACGCTAACTGCCGTGCGGCTGTTTGGGGAGCTTTTAGGGGCTGACCGAGCTCATCACGCCGAACCGCGCTCCGAACGGATCAGCGAGCACCGCGATCCGGCCGATTCCCTCCAGGGAGCAGGGCTCGACCACCACGTCGGCGATGGCCGCGGCCGCGTCCGGATCAGCGACCTCGAAGTACGGCAGCCAGTACGCCGACGAGTCCGGCACCACCGCGCCGGCCATCTCACCGCTGCCGGCGGGGCGGAAGAACGAGCCGGGCGCACCAGGAATCGTCACGATCTCCCACGAGAACACCGTGGCGTAGAAAGAGGCGTCGTCCGGTGAGTGCAGCTCGACCCACGCCAGCGACCCGACGGACGTCACCGCGTCGACACCACGCAGATCACCCGCCTGCCACACCGCGAACTCCGCGCCGGCGGGGTCGGTCAGCTGCGCCATCCGCCCGCTCGTGAAGACGTCGAACGGCTCCAGCCGCACCTTCCCGCCCGCCGAAACGACCGAGCGGCACACGGAGTCGGCGTCCGGGGAGGCGAAGTAGATGGTCCACGCCGAGGCGGCACCGGGTTCGGACAGCGGCCCGACCGCGGCGACCGTTCGCCCCTCGTGGCCGAAGAAGCCGTAGCCGCCGGCCTCCGGACCCAGCGGCACGTGCGTCCAGCCGAGTACGCGGCCGTAGAAATCAGCGGCCGCAACGACATCAGGGCTGCCCAGATCGATCCAGTTCGGAGCTCCGGGCACGAAGTCGGTGGTGAGCAAGGAGACCTCCTAGTCCCACTTCCAGCGGATGCCGATCCAGTTCACCGACACGTTCGTCTCGAAGTGGTGCACGGAGTTCGTGTGGTCGAGCGCGAGATCCATCGTCCGGTTCGGCTCGTCCTCCTGCCAGTCCTGCAGGTAGAGGTGCGGGTCCTGCGGCAGCGCGGCCGGGTCGAAGTGCACCTCGATCAGGCTCTGGCCCAGGGTGCACCGCACGCCCTGCGCGTACTCGAAGCTGTCGAGCTGGGTCGGGTCGTGGATGACGAACTCGAACACCCACGTCTCACCCGACTTCAACGGCCGGTCGAACAGCAGCTCGTCGACCGTCACGTGCTCGGTCTCGTTGCGCGCGGACCGGCCGATGCGGCAGTTGCGCACGGGCTCCTGCACGACCTCCGACGCGCGCACGGAGTCGTCGCCGAAGTAGTGGGCGTAGAACCGGTCGACGCCGTCCTGGCGCGCGCGGGCGACCATGCTCACGTGGATGCGCGACGCGTGCCGGTCGGCATCGACGAAGACCCGGTCGTGGCGGGAGATGATCTCCAGGTCGTTGGTGTTGAAGCCGGGCATCATGCCGGGCACGACGTCCGGCCAGCCGTTCGGGCCGGTCTGCTCCAGCAGGGTGAGCAGCGAGCGCGACGGCACCTCCAGCAGCTCTTCCAGCGCCGACACGGCGCGCAGCGACTTCGGGGAGATCGGGCGCACCCGGCCCTGCTGCCAGTCGCTCAGCGTCGACAGCGCCACGGCCACGTCCTGCTGTGCCAGGCGCAACCGAAGCCGCTCCAGGGTGAGGCCGCGGCGGCGGATCGCCGCGCGCAGCGCCGAGTGGAAGGGTCCGATGCGCAGCAGCGCTTCCAGACTGGGCGTGGTCACGGGACGACCTTATCGACTGGCCGGTTGATTCCAAGGGCGCGCTGCACGCCCGCCTGGTGGTCATGGCGTCCGCAGGTACCGAGCCTTTTCCGTCGTGATCGGTGGCACCGTGCACAGGCTGTCCCGGCCAGCCAGACCGGGCACATCGGGCACATCGGGCATGGTGCCCACCGAGCCCTGGAATCAACCGTTCAGAGCGAGAACCCCTCCGGGAACGGATCGGTGGCGTCGAGGAGGTACTGGCCCATCCCGGTGATCCACGCGCGACCGGCCACAGTGGGCACGACCGCGGTGCGGTCGCCGAGCGGGACCTCTTCCAGCAGCCTGCCGATGAACCTGGTGCCGATGAACGACTCGTTCACGAAGTCCGCACCGATTCCGAGCTCACCGCGGGCGTGCAGCTGGGCCATCCGCGCGCAAGTGCCCGTGCCGCACGGTGAACGGTCGAACCAGCCGGGGTGGATGGCCATCGCGTTGCGGGAGTGCGCGCCGTCCTGGCCAGGGGCGGTGAACTGGACGTGCTTGCAGCCGTTGATCGCGCTGTCCACGGGATGCACCGGGCGGTTCGTCGCGTTGATCTGGTCCATGATGGAGAGACCGGCCGCGAGAATTCGATCCTTTTCCGTTCGGTCGAACGGGATGCCGAGTTGATCGAGTGGAAGGATCGCGTAGAAGTTGCCGCCGTACGCCATGTCGTAGCGGATCTCGCCGAGACCCGGCACGTCGACTGTCGCGTCCAGCTCGTGGGCGTAGGCCGGGACGTTGCGGATCGTCACCAGCTTCGTGCGCGTGTCGTAGTCGGCGAGCACGAGGCCGGCCGGCGTGTCGAGACGGACCGTGGTGACGGGCTCGGTCACCTCGACCATGCCGGTCTCCACCAGCACCGTGGCCACGCCGATCGTGCCGTGGCCGCACATCGGCAGCAGGCCGGAGACCTCGATGAACAGCACGCCCCAGTCCGCGTCCGGGCGGGTCGGCGGCTGCAGGATCGCGCCGCTCATCGCCGCGTGCCCGCGCGGTTCGTTGACCAGCAGCTTCCGGATGTGGTCGTGGTCGGCGATGAAGTTCAGCCGCTTGTCGGCCATGGTCTCGCCGGGGATCACGCCGACGCCGCCGGTGACCACGCGCGTCGGCATGCCCTCGGTGTGCGAGTCGACCGCGCTGAAGTACCTGGCGAACCTCATGAGGTGGCCAGCTTCATGTCCGCGTCGACCTGGGCGAGCTGCTCAGCGCTCAACGGACCGCGCGGAGGCCGGCACGGACCGCCGTAGCGGCCCACGAAGTCCATGGAGTGCTTGATGGCCTGGACGAACTCGGTGCGCGAGTCCCAGCGGAACGCGGGCACCAGCCGTTCGTACAGCGCACGCGCCTCGTCCAGCTTGCCCGCCAGAGCCAGGTCGAACAGCTCGGCGCACTCGGCCGGGAACACGTTGGGGTAGCCCGCGAACCAGCCCGTGGCGCCCATCAGCAGGCTTTCCAGCACGACGTCGTCCGCACCGGCCACGACGGTGAGGTGCGGGGCGGCCGCCTTGATCTCCAGCACGCGGCGGACGTCGCCGGAGAACTCCTTCACCGCCACCACGTGCTCGATCTGGCCCAGCTCGGCGATCAGGTCCGGGGTCAGGTCGACCTTGGTGTCGATCGGGTTGTTGTAGACCATGATCGGCAGCCCGGCCTTGGCGACCTCGCGGAAGTGGTGCACGACCTCGCCGCGGTTCGCGCGGTACATCGTGGGCGGCAGGCAGAGCACGCCGTCCGCGCCGTCCTCGGCCGCGAGCTCGGCCCAGTGGCGGGCCTGGTGGGCGCCCACGCCGTGCACGCCGATGACCGCGATGCCACGGCCCTTCACGGCGGCGATGGCGGTCTGGGCGACCTCACGGCGTTCGGCGTCGGTCAGCGACGAGTACTCGCCGAGCGAGCCGTTCGGCCCGACGCCGCGGCAGCCGTTCTCGACGACCCACTGGCAGTGCTCGGCGAGCTTGTCCAGGTCGGGTCGCAGTCCGGCCGGGGCGTTCGCGTCCTCGGCGTAGGGCAGGGCGGTCGCGACGATTACTCCGTCGAGGCGTTCTGGCATGAGTGGCTCCTCAGGGGGCGCGGCGGCGACGCCGGGGCGGGTGATCATGAGCTGGGGTCGTCGGGGAGATCGGCGAGTTCGCCGAGGGGGATCGGGACCGCGATCACGCGGCGCTGGCCGTCGAACGGGATGCCGGTGAGCTCGGCCGCGTTGCGGGCGCAGATGCGGCCCTGGCAGCGGCCCATCGCGACGCGGCTGGTGAGTTTGAGCTCGCGCATGCTGGTGGCTTCGGCGAGGTCTGCGAGCGTGACCTTCTCGCAGCGGCACACCGTGGTGTCGGGGTGGAGCCACGTCCGCCAGCCGGGCTGGACGGCGTGGGCTCTCGCCAGGGCCTGGGCGAAGAGGCGGCCCTTGCGGACGGCTTCCAGGGCCTCTCGCGGCGGTTCCTGTTGTGCCGCAGCGGCTCCGGCGATGATGCCTTCGGCTTCCGCGAGGTCCGCGCCACCGATACCGGTGACTTCGCCGGCCGCGTAGATGTTCTCGATCGACGTCTGCTGGCGTTCGTCGACGTCGAGGAAGTCGTTGGTGCGCTGGGCGTTCGGCACGAGGTCGGTGCGCGGGAGGAAGCCGTAGCCGATGCAGACCAGGTCGGCGTGCTCGGTGCGGTGGCTGACCGGGTTCCAGTGGCGGTCGAGTTTCGCGACCGTGACGCGGCTGCCGTGCTTGGCGATGACGGCGGTGCGGGTTTGCAGGTGGGGCAGGACCCTGCGGTAGCCCGCCAGCTCGGCGATCTTGTGGCGGTTGGCCAGGACGGCCTTGGACTCGTGCAGCCACCTGGTGGGGGAGGACGCCTCGTAGACGCCCACGAGGGTGGCGCCGAGGTCCTGCAGGGCGGTGGCGACCGGGAGCAGGAACGGGCCGGTGCCGGCGACGATGACGCGTTCGGCGAGGCTGACGCCCTGTTTGGCGAGAGCTTGGGCGGCGCCCGCGGTGATCACGCCGGGGCCGTCCCAGCCGGGGAAGGGGAGGGGGCGGTCGTAGGCGCCGGTGGCGATGATCAGCGCGTCGAACCGGAGCTGAGCGGGTCCGCGCAGATGGAGTGTCCGGTCCTCGACGAGCCACGCCTCGGTGTTCTTGAGGTGTGTGACGCCGTGGTGCTCGAACTTGGCGCGGCCGCGCAGGAACTGGCCGCCTGCCTCGGGTTCCGAGTCGACCACGGTGACCTGGGCGCCCGCGTCGGCGGCCGTTCTGGCGGCGGCCATGCCGGCCGGGCCCGCACCCACGACCACGATTCTTCTGGGCACGATCTTCATGATTGGGTCCTGATCTCGTCGCCGTCGCGCAGCTGGTGTCGGCACGCGCGGACCTCGGGCACGCCGTTGATCTCCGCGACGCAGCCGAAGCAGACACCGATGCCGCAGAAGAACCGTCCTGGCAACAGTTCCGCGACGTGCGCGACCTCGCGCTGCCCGCCGTTGAAGGTCACCTTCACACCATCACCTCCGGCCGGTCGACGCGGAACGGACGCGGGTCGACGTGCGGCGTCGCACCGGTGAGCAGCTCGGCCAGCAGCCGTCCGGTGGCCGGGGCGAGCCCGACGCCCGCGCCCTCGTGGCCCGTGGCGTGCCAGAGACCTGGCGTGCGGGGATCGGGACCGATGATCGGCAGGTGATCCGGGGCGTACGGGCGGAAGCCGCCGTACGCGCGCATCACCGGCACGTCGGTGAGCATCGGGAAGAGCGCGACCGCTTTGCGTGCCAATGCTTTCAGCACCTTGCTCTCGATCGTGTCGTCGAAGCCCTTGCGCTGGCGGCTCGACCCGATCAGCACCGTGCCGGCCTGGGTCGACTCGACGACGCCGGACGTCTGCAGGTCGGCGTCACCGCTCGCGACCGCGCCGACGTAGTCCGCGTCGTAGACCTTGTGCCGGATCGTGCCGGGGATCGGCGTGGTCACGAGCACCACACCGCGCCGGGGCAGCACGTTGACGCCGAAGTGCCGCGCCCACGGGCCGGTGGCGTTGACGACCGCGCCGCAGCTGATCACACCGGTGGACGTGGTCACCGAACGGCCGTCCGTTGTGGACACGTCGGCGTTGATGACCTTGATGCCGCGCAGCAGGGCTCGCGTGGCCTTGACCGGGTTGAGCTGGGCGTCCTGCAGGTAGTGGACGGCGGCGGTGATCTCCGGGTTGAGGTGTGGCTCGTGGGTCAGGGCCTCCGAGACGGTGAGCTCGCACGCGTCGATGCCCGCTGCCCGTTGCTTGGCCGCGAACGCACGCAACGGTTCGGCGGCGTCGGGAGTGGTCGCGACGACCAGGCCGCCCTTTTCCTCCCACTCGACACTTCTGGCCAACTCGCAGTCCTCGGCGAGCGAAGGCCACAACGCGCGGCTCGCCACCGCCAGTTCGAGCTCCGGGCCCGGCTCCTTGTCGCTGACCAGGACGTTGCCCTCGCCGGCCGCGCTGGTGCCCGACGCCGGTCCGCACCGGTCGATGACGACGACGTCGAGTCCACGCGCGCTCAGAGCCTGGGCGCACGCGGCCCCGATGATGCCCGCGCCCACGACCACGACGTCCGGATGCATCGCCACCTCCGTTCAATAGAATGAACGTTAGTGCTTCGGGTACTCCAGCACCAGTACCGAGCTGACCTCACCTTCGACCGTCTCGTACAGGTGCGGCGTCGAACCGGGGAAGCACACGTAGTCGCCCGGTCCGAGCTCGTACGGCTGATCAGGCGGCCCCACCCGCAGCTGACCGCTCGTGACCAGCACGTGTTCCTTGCCGGGATGACCTTCCGTGGTCTGCCTGGCCCCCGGCCGGACCCGCTGGTCGTAGATCTCCAGCACGGTGTCGCCGATGTCCATCCGCCGCATCAGCCGCAGGTCGACGGCGTCGCTGCTGAGCACCTCGACGTCCCTGGCGCGCACCAGCAGCACGTCCGGCGGGGTCCGCTCGGTCACCAGCGACGACACCGGCACGTCCAAAGCGTTCGACAAACTGAACACTGTCTCGATCGTCGGGTTGCCGGATCCGCTCTCCAGCTGGGACAGCGTGCCCTTGGCGATGGACGACCGCCGCGCGAGCTCCGACAGCGACCACCCGCGTTGCTCCCGGATCGCCCTGATGTTGGCGCCGAGCACCTGACCCGCACTCATAGCCACTGATCGTTGCATAGGCTTGCGCCCATGACTGCGTACACGGAGGCGGAGGGGCAGACCCTCCGCACGGCCGTTTTCGGTGCCATGGTGCTGGTGTCCACGGCGGACCCCGGCTCGGTCGACGAGGAGAGCCACGCCGGCGTCAGGGCGATGTCCCTGCTCCCGGACGACCTGCGCGCCGTGATCGCCGCTGCCCCGCCCTCGCTGCCCAAGGGGTCGGCGTCCGATGTGGAGATCGGCGTGCTCGCCGCGCTCAAGGACTCCGTCGAGATCATCAACGTGCACGACCCGCGCGAGGTCCCGGTGTTCCGCGGCGCGGTGACGGAGATGGTCCGCTCGGTGGCGGGTGCGGACGGCGAAGTGGCTGCGGCCGAGAAGGAGATGGTCGCCCGCATCGTCGAAGCCCTCAGCTGATCACGGCCGGCCGGCCGGGCCCCTCACGTGGCGCTCGGCTGGCCCGCCATCCACGTGGTGTTCTCCTTGCGGAACGAGTCCTCCGCGTCCATCACCGCCGTGGCCCACTCCTCCTCGGGAACGTCGGTGAGCTGGTCGGCCACCTGCGCCAGGCCGTTGGCCGCGATCGAGTACGTGAGGCGCAGCTTCTCGTACTGCCGCAGCCCCAGCCACGCCGCGCCGCTGGCGACGATCGCCGCCATCACCCCGGAGATGTCGACGTCCCAGACGCCGAACCCCTTGCCCGCCGCCAGCACGATGGCGAGCAGCTCACCGGCGACCAGCAGGGTGCGGAACTTGCTCGCGCGCTGCTGGTGCAGGCTCGCGTTGGCCGTGTAGTACTCCTGCTGGTTGGTGATCCGCTCGGTGAGGTAGGTCCGCCGGCGCTCCTCCAGCTCCTCGCCCCGCAGCTCGGCCATCCGCGGCGTCGTCCGGCGGCTCACGCTGGGGAACGTCAGTCCGACGCCGTCGCGTGCCACGATCTCGTTGACGCGCTGCTGGAACAGCTTTCGGGCGTCCGGCAGCGGCATGGCCGCCGGGAACGGGTAACCGCACACGGTGAACCGCCACGCGAGCGACTTGATGTCCTCGGCGATCGTGCGGCCCGCGGTCCAGTCGCGTTCCGGGCGCTGGGTCCACAGCATGATCTCCGCGAACAACGCCGCCAGGAACCCGAGCAGCGCCACCAGGGCCCAGATGTCGAACCGCCCGACCTTCCAGCTCAGCGCGCCGCCGAGCGCGGCGGCCACGGCACTGACCAGCCGCAGCTTGCTCAGCAGGAAGGTCTGCCGCTGCCCGCGCACGGCGATCTTGTCCGCGTCGTGGAAGACGCCGGGGAAGTCCGCCTCGATCATGTGCCTGTGTTATCACGCTTCGGGCCCTAACGGAGGGGTGTTCCCGAGGGAGGCAGGGGTGTTCACCCGGACAGCCGAGGGACCACTTCCCGCTGCTCGCCGGTCATTCCGGAAACCGGGTGGCGGCAGTACCTTCCGGACATCCCTTACGACCCGCCGTGCGCGTGAAGGGAGCCTTCGGTGAGACGGCTTCTCCCGTTTCTGTTGCTGCTGACGGCATGTGGCGGCCTGTCAGCCGGTCCCGAGATCTCCGGCGCACCGCGGCCCGGCGACCCGGTGGTGGTGACGACGGCGCCGTCCGAAGGGGTGAGGTCTCCGCGCCGCCAGGCTCCGACGGCACGAAGCCGGCAGCCGTGACATCCGTTGCTCCCGGTGGTGCCCC
>NZ_JBEXPJ010000148.1:0-22557 GCF_040611995.1 Lentzea sp. NPDC006480 | reverse complement strand
GGGTTCGCTCCCAGCCGGTTGGAACGGCCCAGCAGCGCTTCGACGTCGTTCATCAAGCACCCCACCCGGCGGCTGGCGACTTGTGGATCCCGGCCTCGTACTCGTAGGTGTAGTCGCCGAGGTGCAGCACCAGGTCGGGCTGGTCCTCGGCCATGCGCCGGTACGCCGTGAAGTAGCCGTGCTCGAACTGCGCGCACGACGCGAAGGCCATCGTCAGAGGTACCTGCAGCGCACCGGGTGCGGGCGTGGTGCGGGTGCGCCCGGTCCGGGAGAGGTACCCGAGCGCCGAGAAGCGGTAGAAGTACTCGCGTCCCGGCTCCAGTCCGGCCAGCTCCACGTGGACGCTGTGCCCCTCCTCCGGTCGAGCCGTGGCGGAGCCGTGCTGGACGATCCTGGTGAACAGGTCGTCGTGCGCGACCTGCCAGCGGACCTCGGCCGGACGTGCCGGCATGCCGCCCAGACCGTCCTCGGCCAGGGGTTCCCGGGCCAGCCGGGTCCACAACACCACTCCGTCGGGTGTCGGGTCGCCCGAGGCCACACCGAGTGTGAAAGGGTCGGCCGGCCGGGCGGACGCGGCGACCGAGAACGCTGTGACTCCCGCCACGCCGGCGAGCAGCAACGTGCGGCGGGTGAAGGTGGGCATGACTGGAATACGGCTCCCACCCCATGACCGGTTCGGGGGTCTCGTTGAAGCGTTGGCACTCTCGTGGGTAGAGTGCCAAGTGCACGGCACCAGCACCGCCCCGACCCCCGCGACGGCGGGGTGGCAGGAGCCGTTAATTCGAACCTGCCAACGACCCGTGGAGGTCATCCCGGTGAGCGTGAACATCAAGCCGCTCGAGGACAAGATCGTCGTTCAGGCCTCGGAGGCCGAGACGACCACTGCCTCCGGCCTCGTGATCCCGGACACCGCGAAGGAGAAGCCCCAGGAGGGCAAGGTCCTCGCGGTCGGCCCCGGCCGCATCGACGACAAGGGCAACCGCGTCCCGCTGGACGTGGCTGTCGGTGACGTCGTCATCTACTCGAAGTACGGCGGCACCGAGGTCAAGTACAACGGCGAGGAGTACCTCATCCTCTCCGCTCGCGACGTGCTGGCCGTCGTCAACTAAGACGACCGGCTGTCATGCCTGACGCCCCGGCGCCCCATCCGGGGCTTCCGGGGCGTTTCGCTACCCAGAGAGGCACTAAGCAATGCCCAAGCAGATCAGCTTCGACGAGGACGCTCGTCGGGCGCTCGAGCGCGGCGTCAACAAGCTCGCGGACACGGTCAAGGTCACCCTTGGGCCGCGCGGGCGCCACGTCGTGCTCGACAAGAAGTTCGGTGGCCCGACGGTCACCAACGACGGTGTGACGATCGCGCGTGAGATCGAGCTCGACGACCCGTTCGAGAACCTCGGCGCGCAGCTCGCCAAGTCGGTCGCCACCAAGACCAACGACGTCGCGGGTGACGGCACCACCACCGCCACCGTGCTGGCGCAGGCCCTCGTGAAGGAAGGCCTCCGCAACGTGGCCGCCGGCGCGAACCCGACGTCGCTCGGCCGTGGCATCCAGGCCGCCGCCGACGCGGTCGTGAACGAGCTCAAGGCCAAGGCCACCCCGGTCAAGGGCCGCGAGAACATCGCCCAGGTCGGCACCGTCTCCTCGCGGGACGAGTCGATCGGCGCCCTGCTCGGCGAGGCCATCGAGCGGGTCGGCGAGGACGGCGTGATCACCGTCGAGGAGTCCTCGACGCTCGCCACCGAGCTGGTCATCACCGAGGGTGTGCAGTTCGACAAGGGTTACGTGTCGACGCACTTCTCGACCGACCTCGAGGCGCAGGAGGCCGTCTACGAAGACGTCCGCATCCTGCTGCACCGCGAGAAGATCTCGGCCCTGGCCGACGTCCTCCCGATCCTCGAGAAGGTCGCCGAGTCCGGCAAGCCGCTGCTGATCGTCGCCGAGGACGTCGAGGGCGAAGCCCTGTCCACGCTGGTGGTCAACGCGGTGCGCAAGACGCTGAAGGTCGTCGCCGTGAAGGCGCCGTTCTTCGGTGACCGCCGCAAGGCGTTCCTGGACGACCTCGCGGTCGTCACCGGTGGCGAGGTCATCTCCTCGGAGATCGGCCTGAAGCTGTCCGAGACCACGCTCGACCAGCTGGGTTCCGCCCGCCGCGTCGTCGTGACCAAGGACGACACCACGATCGTGGACGGCGGCGGCACCAAGGCCGACATCGCCGCCCGTGCGGAGCAGCTGCGCCGCGAGGTCGAGGCCACGGACTCCGACTGGGACCGCGAGAAGCTGCAGGAGCGCCTCGCGAAGCTCTCCGGCGGCATCGCCGTGATCAAGGTCGGCGCCGCCACCGAGACCGAGCTCAAGGAGCGCAAGCACCGCATCGAGGACGCGGTCGCCGCTACCAAGGCCGCGGTCGAGGAGGGCATCGTGCCCGGCGGTGGTTCCGCGCTCGTCCACGCCGCCAAGGTGCTGGACGGCGGCCTGGACCTGACCGGTGACGAGGCCACGGGTGTCGCGCTGGTCGCGAAGGCCCTGTCCGCGCCGCTGTTCTGGATCGCCGCGAACGCCGGCCTCGAGGGCGCCGTCGTGGTGAACAAGGTCCGCGAGGGCGACTGGGGCTTCGGCATCAACGCAGCCTCGCTCGAGTACGGCGACCTGCTGGAGCAGGGCATCATCGACCCGGTCAAGGTCACCCGCTCCGCCGTGGCGAACGCCGCCTCCATCGCGCGCATGGTGCTCACGACCGAGAGCGCCATCGTCGAGAAGAAGGCGGACGAGCCCGCTTCCGCCGGTGGCCACGGCCACGGCCACGGGCACGGCCACTGAGGTATTTCGGCTCAAACCATGAACGGCTCTTTCGCGGACTTCAGGTCCACGAAAGAGCCGTTCATGGCATTTGTGGCTAAACGATTGCGAGCTGGCGCTTGCGCGCCTTGATGATGTTGTCGCGCTCCGATTCCGACAACCCACCCCAAATTCCGTACGGCTCCTGCACTGCCAGGGCGTGTTTGCGGCACATCTCCAGCACCGGGCAGGCGAGGCAGACTGCCTTGGCTCGAGCTTCCCGGCGGGATCTCGCCGGACCCCGTTCGCCGTCGGGGTGGAAGAAGAACGCGCTGTCCATGCCCCGGCACGAACCGCGCATCTGCCAGTCCCAGAGATCTGCGTTGGGACCGGGGAGCCTTCGGGTGTCCGCCATCGAGACCGCCTCCGTGACGACTGCTCCATTCGGCTTAACGATGATCCACCGTAGAACCGCTTCAAAACTTGTTCAAGAGGCTGAAGACCCTTATCAACTGATGGGTGACGGCACGCGTGTTCGATCACTCACCGCCCGGAGTTGCCGCCCGGATGAGGTGAACGGAACATGGCTCTCGTGATGACACATCCGGACCAGAGATCTGCCGGTAGTCACACGAGTGAGCCCCTTCTCTCAGTGGCCGCGGTGGCCAGGCGACTCGGCGTGGCGCCTGCCACGCTGCGCACCTGGGACCGCCGCTACGGGCTCGGCCCGAGCGGTCACACCGTTGGGCGGCACCGGAAATACGGGCCCCGCGATGTGGCCCGGCTGGAATTGATGCAGCGCGCTCTTCTTCGTGGCGCTTCTTCGGCGGAAGCGGCTCGTTTCGCGCTCGACTCGAAATCTTCGATGACCCACGGCGAGGTGCCCGTCGCCCCATCGGGTGGTCGTGGTCTGAAACTGCCGGGAGCGTCTCGATTGGCGCGCGGACTGGGGCGTGCGGCGGTCGCGATGGATTCCATCGCGGTGCAGGGAATGCTCGCCGACTCGCTTGCGTCCGACGGGGTGATCGCGACCTGGAACGAGGTCGTGCGCCCGGTGCTGACGGCCGTCGCGGCGCGGTGGCAGCTGTCCGGGGTCGGCGTAGAGGTGGAGCACCTGCTGAACGAGTGCGTGCTCGCGGCGTTCGTGCGCGCGACGCCGCTCGTCACTCTTGGGCGCAACCATCGGCCCGTGTTGCTCGCGTGCATGCCGGAGGAGAGGCACAACCTTCCTCTCTATCCGCTGGCCGCGGAACTCGCGCATCGAGGAGTGGTCGTCCGGCAGCTCGGGGCTGCTCTGCCCATGGACGCGTTGGCCGCCGCCGTGCGCCGGACCGCGCCGTCCGCGGTCGTGCTGTGGGCGCAGCTGCCCAGGTATGCCGATCCCGGAGTGCTGACGGCCCTGCCGCGGACCCGGCAGCAGGTCCGGCTGTTCGTGGGCGGGCCCGGCTGGCGGCGCGGGGTCGTGACGACTCCGGCCGAGCGGGTGGACGACCTGGCGAGTGCCGTGGCCGCCGTCGAGGCCGCTGTCACCTGACAGACTCCAGTCGTGGAAGAGGAGCTGCGCCGAGCCGCCTTCGGTGACTCACCCGATCGCGACGTCTGGTCCGCGCTGTCGTCCTCCAGTTCGCGGGTTCGCTGGCTCGCCGCGGTCGTGCTCGGGGGGCAAGGCCACTACGCGGCGGCGGCCACCGTCCTGGATGCGCTGCGTCACGACCCCGACCAGGTGATCGCGTCCCTTTCTCTCTCCACGCGCGCATCGCACCACCGCCAGCTCGGGGCGCATCACCTCGCTCGTCCGCTTGACGGAGCCGCGCTCGCGCTCGTTCGGACGACCGGTGGTGGCGATCCGGACGGGATCGACGCGGACGGTGCCCGAACAGACGCACTGCTGGGTCTCGCCGCCGATTCGCTGGGTGGTCAACGGCTCGATGAGGCCCGCAGGTTGCTCGCACGAGTTGAGACGGGTTCGTGGAGGAGTGAGGTCCGGCGGGGATGGGTAACCGCCGAGGTTGCGCTCGCGTCCGGTCAGGCGCACGCCGCGGTGGCCCCCGCCGAGGAGGCGTACGGCGTAGCGACGAGCAGAAAGGCCCTTCGCCACGAGCTCAAGTCGGCGCTCGTCCTGGGCACCGCGTTGGTCGTGTGGGGGACACCCGACGGGTCGACAAGAGGGGTTGAACTAGTCGAGTGTGAGCTAAATCACAGCGTCACCAGGGGACTTCATCCGTTGATCTGGCCGAGCGCTCTTGTCCTGGTGGGCCATGCCCCCACGGTGGGCGCAGTCGCCATCGACCGGGCGACGGAGGCTCTGAGCTGCGTGTTACGGAGAGCTGATCCCGTCAGCCGTCAGGTCGCCCTTGATTCCCCGTGGGTGCCGAGTGGGCTGCTCCGTTCCGGGGAACCCCCGAACGCAGACCCTCAGACGAACTTCTTGACGGATTAAGCACCGGATCGTGTCAAGGTTGGGCCGCGAGCGTCCGATAGGGGAGATGGAACGTCACTCGGCTGCAGGAAAGGAGTCCCCGTGACCACGGTCCTTATTTGCGACGACCGGCGCAGTGTGCGGGAGGGTCTCACCCGCGTGATGTCGGCTGTCCCCGGGGTTAGCCGCATCGACTGCGTAGCGCACGGTGACGAGTTGTTGGCTCGCTTTTCAAGGCAGCCGGTCGACGTGGTGCTGGTGGGAACCCAGCGCGCCGTCCCGACCGGGGTTGAAGCTACCCGTCGGCTCGTCTCAGCAAATCCGCAGGCAAACGTCATCGTCTTCGGCGCACCCGACGACGCGGGCAGCATCGCTGCCGCGATCGCCGGTGGTGCTCGGGGCTACCTGAGGTGGGACGCGTCGCGTCCCGAGCTTGTGGCAGCCCTCGCGCACACGCTCGCCAGCACCTCGGTGCCGGCGCCGCGCCAGCCCTCCGACCCCGGCGTGCAGCTCACGGAGCGCGAGCTCCAGGTGCTGCGCGGGATGAGCCAGGGCAAGAGCAACGGCCAGATCGGCCGCGAGCTCTACCTGTCGGAGGACACGGTCAAGACGCACGCCCGCCGGCTCTTCCGCAAGCTCGGTGTTCGCGACCGCGCTCAGGCGGTCGCGCACGGCTTCCGGCGCGGTCTCGTCCAGTAGTTCACTCGCCGCACCGGCCCCGCGTCCTCATATGCCGCATGTGGGGAAGCGGGGCCGGTGGCGTGAGACGGCTCACCTGCTGCACGGGGTGATCCCTCGGGTCGCGGAATTAGCCCAGCCCGGTGACAATGTCGCCGGGCTGGAGTCGTTCGGCGTGTCGGCTGCTCACGCGGGGTGTCCATACCCCACTGATGAACAGAAGGCGCGAAGACCGGTACGGTGAGATCTGCTGGTACGAGTCGCGGTGAGTGACTCGTGCTGTTTCATGTCGGTACGCCAACAAGTAACACCAGGGCTGTTGTCTGCGATGACCAACTTGGGGGACGGACTGGACGCCGAAGTGGGCGCGGCCGTCGACGGCGACCGCCAGGCGATCGAACGCCTGCTGGCCTCCATTCGTCCTCTTGTGGTGCGGTACTGCCGCGCCAGAGTTGGCAGGCAGGAGCGGAGCTTCGCTTCGGCGGACGATGTGGCCCAGGAGGTGTGTCTCGCGGTGCTCACGGCATTGCCCAGCTACCGCGATCAGGGTCGGCCCTTCCTCGCGTTCGTATACGGGATCGCGGCGCACAAGGTTGCCGATGCACATCGGTCTGCCGCCAGGAACCGCTCCGAGCCCGTTCCCGAAGTTCCCGACGCGCCGGAGACCGAAGCTGGTCCGGAGCAGCGGGCGATGCAGGGAGAGCTCTCCGATCGGATGGCTGTACTACTGCGCGTCCTGCCGGAGAAGCAGCGGGAGATCCTGCTGTTGAGGGTGGTGGTCGGGCTTTCCGCCGAGGAAACTGCCGAGGCGGTCGGTTCGACGCCGGGTGCGGTCCGGGTGGCGCAACACCGTGCGCTGGCTCGGCTCCGCAAGTCGCTGGCAGCGGAGGAGGTGGTCTGAGTGGCCGACGAGCACGGGAAGGACGACGAGCAAGTGCGAGGACAGGACGATAGAACCCCGCACGAACCCGTCGTGGCAGATGATCTTTCGGCTGTGCAGGCCGATGACAGGCTGCTCGACGCGCTGGGGTCCGCGGCACCGAGCGGCTCCTTGGTGGACGACGAGCTGAACGCGTTGCTGCTCGCGTGGCGCAACGAGGTGGAGACCGCGCCCTTCGGCGAGCTGGTCGACACCGAAACCGCGATCGCCACGATCCAGGCTGCCCGCCCGCAGCCGGTGTCGCGGCACCGCTTCCTGATCCCGCTGGCGAGCGCCGCCGCGGTCCTGGCCATCGCCTTCACCGGCGTGAGCCTGGTCGCCCGCGACGCCCAGCCCGGTGACGCGCTCTGGAGCCTCACCCGAGTCCTGTACTCGGAGCACGCCAAGTCGATCGAAGCCGCCGCCATCGTGCGCAGCGACCTCGACTCGGCCCGCCTGGCCCTGCGCGAGGGCAAGGTCAACGAGGCCCGCGAGAAGCTCAACAAGGTCGAGGCCAGCCTCGGCTCCGTGTCCACCGCGGACGGCAAGGCCCAGCTCGAGGAGAAGCACGCGGAGCTCCAGAAGGAGCTCGCCACGAACACCTCGGCCACCTCGCCCTCGCCGACCACGCCGCCGGTGACGCAGCCGACCGAGCCGACGAAGCCTTCCACGCCGTCGTCGACGCCTTCTTCCGAGCCGACCACCACCACGGTGCCGCCCCCGTCGACGTCGTCGGTCACTCCGCCGCCGCCCACCTCGGCCGGCGAGAACAACCCGCCTCCGCCTCCGCCGCCGGCGGATCCCGGCACCGCGGTGACGCCCGGGTCGAGCGGTGCGGCCAACGGTGACGCGCAGGGACAGCAGGGGGAACACGGCTCCAAGTGAGCCCGCTCCAACTGAGACGCAGTGTGAACGGCCCCTGATCTTTCGAGGTCAGGGGCCGTTCACATGCTTTTGGTGGTCACACGTCAGGTGGAATGTGATCGCAGGGGCTTGTCCCCGCGTTCACCACGCTGGGGTTGGCGCTTCGGCGCCGCGCTGCGAACGTCCGTTGTGGATTTCGGCGTCTGCGAGTACCGCCAACTCATGATCGAACCGCCTGTGACTACCGCCAACAGGCCCTTACCCGGGATGTCGGCGCGCCTGGCTGTGGCGGGTGGGCGGCATCGCGTGGCCAGCCGGCTGACTCGACAGCGGGTGGACGCGGCGCGTCCGCCCCTGGTCGGCAGTAGCCCCAGCTCGCTGGTGTGCCGTCTGGCGGCTTGGCCTCGGGCTCGGCAGCCGCGACTCGTGGCCGTCGCGGCCTGCTCACCCCGCTGGTCCGGCTGCTGGACGTGCTCCTGGCGGGTGGGCGGTGTCACGTGATCAGCGGGCTGACTCCGTGGCCGTCACGCCGTCCGCGTAGCCCCGGCAGTACTCCCAGCTCACGTACGCGCCGGGGTCCGGATCGAACGCCGGCTCGTGCGGGCGCATGCGGCCGTCGGCGAGGAGCTGTTCGAGTGAGGCTCGCAACAGTGCCCAGTCGTGGTAGTGGGGTTCCTGGCACTCGCCGCAGTCGACGACGATGCCGCGGACGCCCCGGTGTTCGAGCAGTGCTTGGTAGACGGCGAGGTCGCTCAGGTCGCTGACCAGCTCTGCTCGTTCGTCCTCGTCCATCGGCGGGTGGTCGTGGTCCGGCTCGCCGAGGGTCAGCGCGGGGTCCTCGGGGTCGCCCTCGAAGGGGTCTGGTGGCAACGCGTCGTGCGGCACGACCCCGCACGGTACCCGCCGTACCCCCACAGCCGTCCAGATACCATGGGCAGCACCGCCTCCGCCTGCGGAAACTGGACCTGCAGGACTCCAAACAGGGCAAGCGGAGCGCAGACCGCACGACGGAAGGCATGTCACCCGCTATGACCAGCGAGCTCAACGCTGACGGAGTCCCGAGCAAGTTCGCCATGCTGGGACTGACCTTCGACGACGTGCTCCTGCTGCCGGCCGAGTCCGACGTCGTTCCCAGTGGCGTCGACACGAGCACCAGGATCTCGCGCAACATCACCCTCAGGATTCCGCTGGCCAGTGCCGCGATGGACACGGTCACCGAGGCGCGGATGGCGATCTCGATGGCGCGTCAGGGCGGCATCGGCGTGCTGCACCGGAACCTGTCGGTCGAGGACCAGGCCCGGCAGGCGGAGACCGTCAAGCGGTCGGAGGCCGGCATGGTCACCGACCCGGTCACCTGCTCGCCGGACGCCACGCTGGCCGAGGTCGACGCGTTGTGCGCCCGCTACCGCATCTCCGGTGTGCCGGTGACCGACGCGAACAACAAGCTGGTGGGCATCATCACGAACCGCGACATGCGGTTCGAGCTCGACCACACCAAGAAGGTCAGCGAGGTCATGACCAAGGGGCCGCTGGTCACCGCGCAGGTCGGCGTGAGTGCCGACGCCGCGCTGGGGCTGCTGCGCCGCCACAAGGTCGAGAAGCTGCCGATCGTCGACGGCGACGGCAAGCTGCAGGGCCTGATCACGGTCAAGGACTTCGTGAAGACCGAGCAGTACCCGAACGCCACCAAGGACCCGGACGGCCGCCTGCTCTGCGCCGCCGCCGTGGGCGTGGGCGAGGACTCGTTCGTGCGCGCCATGACGCTCGCGGACGCCGGGGTGGACGTGCTGATGGTCGACACGGCGCACGGCCACTCGCGCGGCGTGCTGGAGATGGTCGCGCGCATCAAGAAGGAGCTGGGCGACTCGGCTGACGTCGTCGGTGGCAACGTCGCGACGCGTGCCGGTGCCCAGGCCCTGGTCGACGCGGGTGCGGACGGCGTGAAGGTCGGCGTCGGGCCCGGCTCGATCTGCACCACGCGCGTGGTCGCCGGTGTCGGTGTGCCGCAGATCTCCGCGATCTACGAGGCGTCGCTCGCCTGCCGTCCCGCCGGTGTGCCGGTGATCGGCGACGGCGGCATCCAGTACTCCGGCGACATCGCCAAGGCCATCGCGGCCGGCGCGTCCGCCGTGATGCTCGGCTCGCTGCTCGCGGGCACCCAGGAGGCGCCCGGAGACCTGATCCTGGTGAACGGCAAGCAGTTCAAGACCTACCGCGGCATGGGCTCGCTGGCCGCCATGCAGTCGCGCGGCGACGCCAAGTCGTACTCGAAGGACCGCTACTTCCAGGACGACGTGCTCAACGAGGACAAGCTCGTCCCCGAGGGCATCGAGGGCCGCACGCCGTTCCGCGGCCCGTTGTCGCAGGTCGTGCACCAGCTCAACGGCGGCCTGCGCGCGGCAATGGGTTACACGGGTTCCCGCACGATCGCCGAGCTGCAGGACGCGCAGCTCGTGCGGATCACGGCGGCGGGCCTCAAGGAGAGCCACCCGCACGACATCACGATGACCGTCGAAGCCCCGAACTACACCACCCGTTAGGGTATTCCGGCTGCTCGCTCAGGTGAGGTGTGTCCGCGGAAAGCGCGGACCACGTTCGCTCGCGTGTTGTCCCTGGGGGCGGCCCCCAGACCCCCAGACGAACGAGGTGTGTCAGCGGAAAGCGCGGACCACGTTCGCTCGCGTGTTGTCTCTGGGGGCGGCCCCCAGACCCCCAGACGAACGAGGAGAGGAACCACAGGTGCGCGATCTGGTCGAGATCGGCATGGGCCGGACCGCGAGGCGGGCCTACGAGCTGGACGACATCGAGATCATCCCGTCCCGTCGCACGAGGTCGTCCAAGGACGTCTCCACGACGTGGCAGATCGATGCCTACCGCTTCGACATCCCGCTGATCACCCACCCGACCGACGCGATCGTGTCGCCGGGCGTCGCGGTCGCGGTCGGCGAGCTGGGCGGTCTCGGCGTGCTCAACGCCGAGGGTCTCTGGGCGCGCCACGGTGACGTGGACGAGGCGCTGTTCCGCCTGGTCCAGGCCACCGAGGACAACGACGACCCGGCCGCGGCGGTGAAGGTGCTGCAGGAGCTGCACGCCGCCCCCCTGCGGATGGACCTGGTCGCCGAGGCGATCAAGCAGGTCCGCGAGTCGGGCGTCACCGTGGCGGTCCGCGTGAGCCCGCAGCGCGCTGCCGAGCTCACCCCGGACCTGCTGGCCGCGGGCGTCGAGATCCTGGTCGTGCAGGGCACGATCATCTCGGCCGAGCACGTGTCGCGCGACGGCGAGCCGCTGAACCTGAAGTCGTTCATCGCGGACCTCGACATCCCGGTGATCGCCGGCGGTGTCGGCGACTACCGCACCGCCATGCACCTGATGCGCACCGGCGCGGCGGGCGTGATCGTCGGCTACGGCTACACGCCCGGCGTCACCACCACCGACTCGGTCCTGGGCATCGGCGTGCCGATGGCCACCGCGATCGCCGACGCCGCGGCCGCCCGCCGCGACTACCTCGACGAGACCGGCGGCCGCTACGTGCACGTCATCGCCGACGGCGGCATCACCACCTCGGGCGACGTGGCGAAGTCCATCGCCTGCGGTGCCGACGCCGTGATGCTGGGCGAGCCCCTCGCCGCCGCGACCGAGGCTCCGGGCCAGGGCCTGTACTGGACGGCGTCGTCCGCGCACCCGTCCGTGCCGCGCAGCCTGGTCGCCGATGCGGTCGACCAGGAGCTCGACCTCCGCAAGCTGCTGTTCGGCCCGTCCTCGGACCCGCGCGGCGTGACGAACCTGTTCGGCGCGCTCAAGCGGGCCATGGCCAAGACCGGCTACTCGGACCTCAAGGAGTTCCAGAAGGTCGGCCTGACGATCCGCGGCTGATCCACCGGCGGCCCTTGCCGCAATCGAAGTGCAAGGGCCGCTGGTGCACGTTGGCGCGCATGAAGCGTCCTCTCGTCGTCACCATCGCCTGGGTGCTCTGGCTCGTCTTCGGCCTCGTGATCGTGTTGGGCTCGCTGTACCAGGACATCCGCCTGGCCAACATCCTGATCGCGATCTACGGCGGCGTCCTGCTGCTGTTCAACCGCCAGCTGAAGCGCGGCCGCGACCGCCGCCTCGTGCTGTCCGTGATGGGCGGCCTCTTCTGCCTGGCCCTGTGGCCGCTGCTGGTCGTCGTCCCGGCGATCGTCCTGCAGTACCTCCCGGAGTCCCGCCTGTGGTTCGCCCGATCGCGGCAAACCGAGACGCAGGAGTCCCCTTAAGGTTGGTGCTCGTGCCGCTCGTCGAGATCACCTACGCACCCCACGTCCCCCACAGAGCACTGAAGGACCTCGCCGCGATACTCCCGCACGCGGTCTCGCTGGCCGTGGAGTGCCCAGAGGAGCCCTACGACGGCAACCTGCGGCCCGGTGACGTGGAACTGCGCTTCCGCCCGCACGGCCCGTTCGACTCGAGCGGCCTGGACGTGGTGGTCGAGGTCCGCTCGAAATGGTTCGAGAGCCGCGCCGCCAACCGCCAGGACCGCGTCGACGGCCTGTGTGCGGCAGTGGGCGAAGCCACCGGGCTGCACGAGGTCGGCGTCTACCTGAGCCTTCCGGTAGCCGCCTGGGCCCAGAGATGATCTTGCAACCGGCCTGACCACTCACGCGTCCTGAAAGGCATGGACTTGGACTCCCTGTTCGGCGACAACAGCACCGACAGCACGGAAGTGGACACGATCGACACGGACGCCGAGGTCCAGGAAGCCGACGAGCTGGTAGAGCTGGCAGAGGCCGACGAGACGGCCGACGAAGGCGTTGGCGGCATCGGCTGGAAGGCCCTGGCGCTGTTCGTCGGCGGCGGCCTGGTGATCACCGCGCTGGCCGTCGCCTTCATGGTCTGGGTCATCGAAGGCCTGGTCCTCTGACTTGAAGGGGCGTCCCATCTGGCGCCCTTTGTCATCTGTATACATTTTCTGTATAGTTCTGCACATGACCGCTCTTCACGAGGCTCGCGAGCTGACCGTCACCGAGGCCGCGAAACGCGGCGTCGCCGGCCTGGTCGCGGACGCCGAGCAAGGCGGCCCGGTGATCGTCACGCGGCACGGTCACAGGGCCGCTGCCGTGGTTGCCATGAGTCACCTCTGCGAGATCGACGAGGCGACGGCAGACCTGCGGGATCTTGCGCTCGTGCTGGCCCGTTCGGCCGTGGATTCAGGTCGTCGCACATCCTTCGACGACGTGCTGGCCGCCTTCGGGCACACGCGCGAGTCGTTGGCGGCGGTGGAGGACGACGACTCGCTCGATGACTGAGATCGAGTTCACCGACGCGGCGATCGATGACCTGCGTCGTCTCGGGCCGGATGTCGTGCCCAAGGTGCTCAAGAAGATCCAGATCTTGTTCGACAACCCGGAGGCCGGTCATCCGCTTGGTGGTGAGCTGACCGGCTTTCGCAAGCTGGTCGTGGGACGCAACCACTGGCGCGTCGTGTACCGGATCACCGCCGACGGCGCTGTCGAGGTCTGCGAGGTCTGGTGTGTGGGCGTGCGCTCGGATGCCGAGGTCTACGCCGAGGCGTCAGCGCGCGTCGCCGCAGTGGCCGACGAGGATTCAACGCTGGCCAGGCTGGCGGATGTGATCGGCAGGCTCGGACGGCTGGCAGGGGACGTGACCGTCGAGGAGCCTGTGGTGCGCGAGCCTGTCCCCGACTGGCTCGCGCGGCGACTCGTGCACACCGCGGGCGTGCCCGTCGAGCAGGTGGCGGCCCTGAGCCTTGAGCAGGCGGTCGACCTCTGGACCGCCTTCATCAGTTCTCCTCCCTCCTCTGAACCGATCGGGGACTAGGCGTTACCGGAAGTAACGCCTACTCTCCGGTTCATGGGTGAACTCGCCGGTAACTTCGATGTCGTCATCGTCGGCTCCGGGTTCGGTGGCAGCGTGGCCGCGCTCCGCCTGACCGAGAAGGGCTACCGCGTCGCCGTGCTCGAAGCCGGCCGCAGGTTCGCCGACGACGAGTTCGCCAAGACCAGCTGGAACCTGCGGAAGTACCTGTGGGCACCGCAGCTCAAGTGCTTCGGCATCCAGCGCATCCACCTGCTGCGCAACGTCATGGTGCTGGCCGGCGCGGGCGTCGGCGGGGGGAGCCTCGTCTACGCCAACACGCTGTACCGGCCGCTCAAGCCGTTCTACGAGGACCGGCAGTGGGCGCACATCACCGACTGGCAGGACGAGCTGGAGCCGTTCTACGACCAGGCGAGCCGGATGCTGGGCGTCGTCACGAACCCCACGACGACCCCGAGCGACGTCGTCATGCAGAAGGTCGCGAAGGACATGGGCGTCGAGGACAGCTACCACGCCACGCCCGTCGGGGTGTTCTTCGGCGAGCCCGGGAAACCCGCCGACGACCCGTACTTCGGCGGTGCCGGGCCGCAGCGCACGGGCTGCACCGAGTGCGGCAGCTGCATGTCCGGTTGCCGGGTCGGCGCCAAGAACACGCTGGTCAAGAACTACCTGTACCTCGCGGAGAAGCTCGGCGCCGAGGTCTTTCCGCTGACCACGGTCACCCAGCTGCAGCAAGCAGACGGCAAGTGGACCATCGACACCAAGATGACCGGCGGCCGGGCCACGAAGACCTTCACGGCGGACCAGGTCGTCATCGCCGCAGGTACGTGGGGCACTCAGCAGCTGCTGCACAAGGCGAAGGCCACCACCCTGCCGAAGATCTCGGGCAAGCTCGGCGAGCTCACCCGCACCAACTCCGAGTCGATCATCGGGGCCGCGCGGTACAGCGTCGACCCGCAGAACGACTTCACCAAGGGCGTCGCGATCACCAGCTCCATCCACCCGGACGAGATCACGCACATCGAGCCGGTCCGGTACGGCAAGGGCAGCAACGCCATGGGGCTGCTGCAAACCCTCGCCACGGACGGCGCGATGAGCACGCCGCGATGGCTGCAGTTCATCAAGCAGGCGATCAGGCACCCGATGAGGTTGCTGAGGCTGCTGAGCGTGCACCGGTGGAGCGAGCGGACCGTGATCCTGCTGGTCATGCAGAGCCTCGACAACTCCATCACCACGTTCCTCAAGCGCGGCAAGCTCACCAGCAAGCAGGGGCACGGCGAGCCCAACCCGGCGTTCATCCCGGCCGGGCACGAGGCGAACCTGTTGGCCGCCAAGCACATCGGTGGCATGGCGGGCGGCACGTGGGGCGAGCTGTTCAACATCCCGTTGACCGCGCACTTCATCGGCGGTTGCGCGATCGCGGCCAGTGAAGAAGAAGGCGTGATCGACCCGTACCACCGGGTCTTCAACTACCCCGGCCTGTCCGTTGTGGACGGTGCGGCGATCAGCGCGAACCTCGGCGTGAACCCGAGCCTCACCATCGCCGCGCAGGCCGAGCGGGCGTTCTCGCTGTGGCCGAACAAGGGCGAGCAGGACCAGCGGCCCGGCCAGGAACAACCGTACAAGCGCATCAACCCGACGAAGCCGAAGAACCCGGCAGTTCCCGATCAAGCTCCAGCCGCATTGCGGTTGCCGATCGTGAAGGCGTCCTGACACGGTGGAGGCATGGCCAAAAAGCCGAAGAAGCCTTTCGCCTCCAGCGCCGACCTCGCCCCCAAAGACGAGGTGTTCGTCGAGCTCGCCGACGGCGTCTACACCCTGACCGCCGAGGGTGACCCCAACGTCGGGGCGATCGAGGCCGAGGACTTCCTGATCTGCTTCGAAGCCCGCGCCACCCCGGCGGCTGCCCGGCGGTGGCTCGCGCAGCTCAGGAAGCACACGGACAAGCCCGTCCGGTACCTGGTGCTGAGCCACTACCACGCCGTCCGCACGCTCGGCGCCAGCGCGTTCGACGCTCAGGAGATCGTCGCGCACGAGATGACCCGCGTGCTGATCGCCGAACGCGGGCAGCAGGACTGGGAGAGCGAGTACGGCCGCATGCCGCGGCTATTTGAACAACCCGAGGAGATCCCGGGGCTGACCTGGCCGACGCTCACGTTCTCCGACCGCATGAGCATCCCGCTCGGCGAAGACCGCGGCGACCTCGTGTTGCAGCACCTCGGCCGCGGTCACACGGCGGGCGACATCGTGGCGTGGCTGCCGCAGCAACGCATCCTCTTCGCCGGCGACCTGGTCGAGTCGCAGGCCGCGCTCTACACCGGCGACGCGTTCCACGACGAATGGGCGACGTCCACTTTGGACGAGATCGCGGACCTCGGCGCGGAGGTGCTCGTCGGCGGACGCGGCAAGGTCGCCCGTGACCGCATCGAGGTCGAGGCCGCGATCGAGCAGAGCAGGCACTTCCTCAACGAGCTGCGCCGCACGGTCGGCGGGGTGCACGCCGAGGGCGGCACGCTCAAACAGGCCTTCAGGCTCGCGCACGCGACGCTCGAACCCCGTTACGGGCGCTGGCCGATCTTCGAGCACTGCCTGCCGTTCGACGTGAAGCGCTACTGGGACGAGTGCGACGGCAGAGACTGGCCGGACATCTGGACCGCCGAGCGCGACCGCGCGGTCTGGGAAGCCTTGCAATGAAACCCGTGCTCGTCGTCGGCGCCGGGCCGGTGGGGATGACCGCCGCGCTGTTCCTCGCGAAAGCCGGCGTGCCGAGCGTGATCCTGGAGAAGGCTCCGCAACGTCAGCAGGTCGGCAGCCGCTCGATCTGCGTGCAGCGCGACGTCCTGGAGATCCTCGAACGAATCGGCGTCGGCCAGGCCGTCGCCGACGCGGGCGTCACCTGGTACACCGGCCGCACCTACCACCGCGACCGCGAGGTGCTGACCCTGACCTTCCCGCAGGCTGAGGGTTTCCCGCCGTTCGTGAACACCCCGCAGACCGTCGTCGAGCAGCTGCTGGAAGAACGCATCCGCCAGGAACCGCTCATCGAGCTCCGCTACGGCAACGCGCTCGAAAGCCTGACCCAGGACGACGCGGGAGTGTCCACAAAGGATCTGCAAGCCAGTCACTGCATCGCGGCCGACGGCGTGCACTCGACGGTCAGGCAGCTGCTGGACATCCCGTTCGAGGGCTTCTCGTTCGACGACAGGTTCATCATCGCGGACGTCCGCGTCGACCTGGACTTCGAGACACCGGAACGCCGCTTCTACTTCGACCCGCCGTGGAACCCCGGCCGCCAGGTTCTCCTGCACCCACAGCCGAACGGCGTCTGGCGAATCGACTGGCAGGTCGCGGAGGACGTCGAGCTCACCGACGACCGCATTCGCGCGATCGTCGGCGACAAGCCCTACGAGGTGGTCTGGCAGTCGACCTACCGCTTCCACCAGCGCCGCGCCAGCACGTTCCGGAAAGGCAGGATCCTGCTCGCCGGCGACGCCGCGCACGTGATGAGCCCGTTCGGCGCCCGCGGCCTGAACTCCGGGATCTGCGACGCCGACAACGCCGCGTGGAAGATCGCCGCCGACCGCAACGGCGAGGCCGGTCCGCGCCTGCTGGCTTCCTACGAGCACGAACGCGGTGCCGCCGCCGACGAGAACCTCCGCATCACCGGCGACACCATGCGATTCCTGGTGCCGGGGAACGAAGAAGAGCGCGCACGCCGGCAGAAAGCGCTCGAAACCGGCGAGGGCATCGACTCGGGCCAGCTCTTCACCCCGTTCTCCTACGAGCACTCCGCGCTCACGACGGACGGTGGCGAGCTCATCGCCGGCTCCCGCATCGCAGGTCCCGGCTTCACGACAACAGACGGTTGGTTGATCAGACCGGATGGGCACGTTGCCGCACACCGTTGCGACGATCAGGTGAAGCGGCGCGCACTCGGCTGGTAGAGGGCAACCCGCGGCCGGGGCCGGGCGTGCTCACGTCATGGGGGTCAACAGACGAACATTCTTGCAGGGAACCGCACTCGCCGTCGCAGGCTTGGGGATGGGCACCGCGACGGCCACCGCGGCCGAGACCAACTGGGCGAGGCTGCGCAGACGACTCGGTGAGCGGCTCGTGCTGCCGCAGGACGCGGGCTACGACCAGCTCAGGCTGCCGTTCAACACCATCTACGCGAACCGCAGGCCGGCCGCGATCGCACGGTGCGTGCGCCCGGAGGACGTGCAGGCGTGCCTCGACTTCGCGTCGCACGAACGCATCCCTGTGGCCGCACGCAGCGGCAAGCACAGCTACGCGGGCTACTCAGTGCCGGAGCACGGCCTGATCGTCGACGTCGCCGGGATGGCGGACGTCCAGGTCGACGGCACCGCGGCGCGGATCGGTGCGGGGGCACAGCTGCTCGACGTCTACGAGGCGGTCGGGGCCGCCGGTCAGGCACTGCCCGCCGGCACGTGCCGCTCGGTCGGCATCGGAGGGCTCGCGCTCGGCGGCGGCATCAGCGTGATCGCCCGCAAGTACGGGCTGACGTGCGACCACCTGACCGGCGCGCGGATCGTCACGCCGGACGGATGCCTGCGGACCGTGCACGCGCAGTGCGAACCGGACCTGTTCTGGGCGTTGCGCGGCGGAGGTGGTGGCAACTTCGGCATCGTCACGTCGTTCACCTTCCGCACGGACCCGGCTCCGGACCTCGCCGTGTTCAGCCTCAAGTACCCGGAAGGCGCGACGGCGGACACGTTCGACGCCTGGCAGGAGTGGGTGGCGCAGGCGCCGGACGAGCTGTGGTCGGGGTTCCGCGTCGACGCGGGCCCGAGGTCGTTGCCCAGCGTCGGCGGCACGTACGTGGGCCCGGCGAAGGACCTGCACGCGCTGCTGGACCGGATGCCTCCGGGCGTGCGCGACGTCAAGGAGATGGGCTACCTGGAGGCGATGCGCTACTACGCGGGACCGGCAGAGCCCGGCAAGCCGTTCGTGGCGTCGTCGCGGATGCTGCGCCGGCACGTGCCCGGTTCCCGGGTGGCACAGCTGATGGACGGGCAGCGGTCCGTCGCGATCCTGTTCGACTCGTTCGGCGGCGTGATCGAACGGGTAGCACCGGGCGCCACGGCGTTCCCGCACCGCGACGCCACGGCGAGCGCCCAGATCTTCGTGGACATCGTCGACATGACCGAGCAGGAGGCGCGGGGGATCCTCGCCGGCATCCGCGATGGGCTCGGCGCGGGCAACACCGGGTACGTGAACTACATCGACCCGGAGATGCCCGACTGGCCGACCGCCTACTACGGCCGCAACCTCGCGCGACTCAGGAAAGTCGCGCGACGGTACGACCCGGACCGCGTGCTGGGGTTCCCCCAGGGGCTATAGCTGGATGCCCGTCAGCACGGTGATCCGCTCCTCGGTGAAGTCCTCCATCGCCGACCGGACGCCCTCACGCCCGGTGCCCGAGCCCTTCACACCGCCGTAGGGCATCTGGTCGGCGCGGTAGGACGGCACGTCACCGATGATCACCCCACCGACCTCCAGTTCGGCCGCGGCCTCGAACGCCACCTGCACGTCGCGGGTGAACACCCCGGCCTGCAGCCCGTACTTGGAGTCGTTGGCCTGCGCGAACGCGTCCTCGACGCCGTCGGCCACCGACACCACGAGCACCGGCCCGAAGATCTCCTCGGTCCACACCTTGGCGGTCTTCGGCACGTCGGTGAGCACGGTCGGCTCGACGGTCGTACCGGTCCGCTTGCCGCCCAGCAGCACGCGCGCGCCGGAGTCGGCGGCCATGTTGACCCATTCCTCGACGCGGCGGGCGTTGTCCTCGTCGATCAGCGGGCCGACCTCGACCTCGGGGTCGTGCGGGTCGCCGGTTTTGAGCGCTCCCACGGCTTCCACGAGCTTCGGCACGAACTCGCCGGCCTGCGAGCGGTCCACGATCACCCGCTGCACGGCGATGCACGACTGCCCGGCCTGGTAGTTGCCGAACGTCGCGATCCGCTGCGCCGCGTGGTCCAGGTCCGTCCAGTCAGGACAGATGATGGCCGCCGCGTTGGACCCCAGCTCCATCACGACGTGCTTGCGCGGCGCGGCCTCCATCAACGACCAGCCGACCTTCGTGGACCCGGTGAACGAGATGACCGGGAGTCGCTCGTCCCGCACCAGAGCGTCCATGTCCTTGCCGCGCACCGGAAGGATCGAGAACGCGCCCTCTGGCAGGTCCGTCTCGGCCAGGATCTCGCCCAGCAGCAACGCCGACAGCGGCGTGGCGGAAGCGGGCTTCACGATCACCGGTGCCCCCACCGCGAGCGCCGGCGCGACCTTGTGCGCCACCAGGTTCAGCGGGAAGTTGAACGGCGCCACCGCCAGCACCGGCCCGCGCGGCACGTGCCGGACGATCGCCATCCGCCCGACGCCACCGGCCTCGGTGTCGAGCCGTTGCAGCCCACCGGTGAACCGCCGCGCTTCCTCGGCGGCGAACCGGAACGTGTTGACCGCGCGGGAAACCTCGATCTCGGCCCACTTGAGCGGCTTGCCGTTCTCCGCGGTGATCGTCTCGGCGATCTCCTCCGCGCGTTCGGCCAGCGTCCGCGACACCTGCAGCAGCGCCTCGGCCCGGACGTGCGCGGGTGTTCGCCGGAACTCCTTCGCCACGGAAGCGGCCGCCGCCACCGCGCGTTCCACCTGATCTCTGCCCGGCACGGCGACCGAGGCGACCTCGGTGCCGTCGAACGGGTGGAAGACCTCTAACGCCTGCTCGCCCTGCTCGGGGCGGCCGGCGACCCAGCACGGCCTGGGTTGCGGCGTGAACGCGTCCATGGGATCACGTTAAGCCCTATTGGCCTGCACGTACTCGATGAGTCCCAGGTAGTAGTCGTCGTGCCGTTCCTCGCGTTGCTTCACGAACGCCGGGTGCTCGCGAATGGTGTGGATCATGTCCTCCAGTCGCATGAGGACGTGTTCGTCCTCGTATGCATAGCCATACGTCTCGCAGAAAAGCGCAGTACGACGTTTGCGCTCGTCAGGCAGCCCGAGCACGAACTGGATGAGCGCCCAGCTGACGTCCCACCAGCGCGGACCCGGATGGGCGGCATCGAAGTCGAAAATGCCTACGGGCACTCCGTCTCGATAGGCCGTGTTGTACGGCGCGAAGTCGCCGTGGAGCACCACCTCGACCGGCTCTCTGGCGGCGAATTGCCACCCGTCGAGCCGATCGACGAGCGGGACTGTCGCGTCGTGCAGCCTGCGCAGCAGCAGCGCCGACTCGATCAACGAAGCGTCGTCGTCCGGGAACACGTGGCCAACGTCACCGGGCAGGTAGCTGAGCAGCTCGTGCTCGTCGTCGAGCCCGAGCGGAACCGGCGCGATCCCCAGCGGCGCCAAGTGTCGCAACAATTCGTGCACACGCGCAGCCCACGGACCGGCCGGCCTGCGCACCGCGTCACCCACCCTGAACACCTGGTTCAGCCCGCCACCGGTCAGCAGTTCACCGTCCACGCATGAGATCCTTGGCGACGTGTCCGACACCAGCAACCGCCCTGTTCTCGTCGTCGACTTCGGCGCCCAGTACGCGCAGCTGATCGCCCGCCGCGTGCGTGAGGCCCAGGTCTACTCCGAGGTGGTCCCGCACACCGCGACGGTGAGCGAGATCCTCGACAAGAACCCGCTGGCCATCGTGCTGTCCGGTGGCCCGTCGAGCGTCTACGAGGAGAACGCCCCGCAGGTCGACCCGAAGCTGTTCGAGACCGGCGTCCCGGTCTTCGGCATCTGCTACGGCTTCCAGGCCATGGCGCGCGCACTCGGCGGCGCAGTTGAACAGACCGGCACTCGCGAGTACGGCCGCACCGACCTCGGCGTGACCGGTGCGGGCGGTGCGCTGCACGAGGAGCTGCCCGGCAGCCACCCGGTGTGGATGAGCCACGGCGACGCCGTCACCAAGGCGCCGGAGGGCTTCACCGTCACCGCGACCAGCGAGGGCGCCCCGGTCGCCGCGTTCGAGGACACCGAACGCCGTTTCGCCGGTGTGCAGTACCACCCGGAGGTGCACCACTCGCCGCACGGCCAGGAGGTGCTGCGCCGGTTCCTGCACGACATCGCGGGCATCCGTCCGCAGTGGACGACGTCGTCCATCGTGGACGAGCAGGTCACCCGGATCCGTGAGCAGATCGGTGACGGCAAGGCGATCTGCGGCCTGTCCGGCGGTGTCGACTCCGCCGTGGCCGCTGCGCTGGTGCAGCGCGCCATCGGTGACCGCCTGACCTGCGTGTTCGTCGACCACGGCCTGCTGCGCTCCGGTGAGCGCGCCCAGGTCGAGCGCGACTACGTGGCCGCCACGGGCATCCGCCTGGTGACCGTCGACGCGCGCGAGCGGTTCCTCAACGCCCTGGCCGGCGTCACGGACCCGGAGGAGAAGCGCAAGATCATCGGCCGCGAGTTCATCCGCGTGTTCGAGCAGGCGGAGCGCGACCTCAAGGCCGAGGGCGACTACAAGTTCCTCGTCCAGGGCACGCTCTACCCGGACGTCGTCGAGTCCGGCGGTGGCGCGGGCACCGCGAACATCAAGTCGCACCACAACGTCGGCGGCCTGCCGGACGACCTGCAGTTCGAGCTGGTCGAGCCGCTGCGCGCGCTGTTCAAGGACGAGGTCCGCCGCGTCGGCACCGAGCTCGGCCTGCCCGAGACGATCGTGCAGCGCCAGCCGTTCCCCGGCCCCGGTCTCGGCATCCGGATCATCGGCGAGGTGAACCAGGAGCGCCTGGACACACTGCGCCAGGCCGACGCCATCGCCCGCGAGGAGCTGACGGCGGCCGGTCTCGACCGCACGATCTGGCAGTGCCCGGTCGTGCTGCTCGCGGACGTCCGCAGTGTCGGTGTCCAGGGCGACGGCCGCACCTACGGTCACCCGATCGTCCTGCGCCCGGTGTCCTCCGAGGACGCCATGACCGCGGACTGGACGCGCCTGCCGTACGAGGTCCTCGAACGCATCTCCACCCGCATCACCAACGAGGTGGCGGAGGTCAACCGCGTGGTCCTCGACGTGACCTCCAAGCCCCCGGGCACCATCGAGTGGGAGTAAAACCATGAACGGCGCTTTCACGGACCTGAGGTC
>NZ_JBEXPJ010000147.1:0-22729 GCF_040611995.1 Lentzea sp. NPDC006480 | reverse complement strand
AACGGACAGAGGCCCGGATTCCAGTGGAATCCGGGCCTCTGTCCGTTTCTGCCCTTACTGTCCTTGCAGGTTCGCCACCACGAAGGCCTTGCCCTCCGCGTTCTCGACCGCGATCGACTTCACCTGGTCCGGCGGCACGCTGACCATGCCGGACACCTTGGCGCCGGACGCCTTCGAGATCCAGGCGAACGCCTCGGCCTTGCCGCCGTCCGCCGTGAGCACGACCAGCTTGCACTTCTGCGCGACCGGCAAGCCGGTGATGTCGGCCGTGACCAGGTAGCGGTCCTGCGACGACGGAGCGATCTCCGCCACCATCTTGATCCCGCTCGTCGTTGCCTCGCCCGTCCTGGACACGGCGGCGTTCGTTCCCGGCCCCTGGTTCTGCATGAACACCGCGGCACCGCCGAACGCCACCACCGCGGCGACAGCCGCGGCGGCGAGGTAGCCCGGCCAGCGCCGAGGCTTGGCGTGCTGTGGTTCGGGGAAGTCCTCCACCGGCCGCGGACTGGCTCTCGGCTGCGGATCCGCCACCCGCGGCTGCGGGATGACGGACTCGTTCCGGATCTGCCGCAGCGTGCGCTGCAGCACCAGGTCCGACGGCTTGGGCAGGTCGTCCTCGAGCTCGTGCAGGAATGCTTCCCGAGGTATCTCGTCGAGCACCATGCGGATCCGATGGAAGTCGGCGACCTGCGCACGGCAGGACGGGCAGCCCCTCAGGTGCTGCTCCACGCCATGACTCTCGTGCGCGTCCAGAACGCCGAGCGCGTAGCAGCCAAGAGTGACCGCGTCGTGCGCGCCAGCTGTCATACGACCTCCTCGTCGTCCCGATTCGACCCCCGCGGCAAAACGGTGTCACAAGGAAAACGGGCAGATAGGAGTGGTTGGTTCAGCCTGCGAACGAGTTCATTCTGATTGCTCATAACAATGGCATTACGTAACCGTGCAACTACCGTTCAGGGGTGACGTGAGCAGGGCATTTCACTCGATCGGACGACTCAAGGTGTCTTGAACGGCTACAGGCACGTCTCTCGACGAACCACCTGTCGTTCCTGCCCTTCGATGAACACCGCGAGCCCGTCGAGGACCCGCGCCAGACCGAACTCGAACTCGTCCAGCGGTCGTTCGTACCCGCCCGTGGTCCAGATGTGCGTCATCATCGGCAGCCGTTCTGGCGTGAAGTGCTCCCAGAGCTCGTCCCGGTCGTTCCACCAGTCCTCCTCGCTCACCCCGGTCTCCCGTTCGGCGAGGACCCGGTCCGCCATCGTCCTGCCGACGCCGGCGACGAACTGGCCGACGCTGGTGACGACCGCGACCATCTCCTCGGGCTGGAGGTTGAGCTCGGAGACCGCCGCGAACGCCGCGTCCGTGCGGGTCATGGCGTTCGGGCCGGGCATCCGCCGCGCGTTGGTGAGCTGCAGCAGCCAGGGGTGCGCGCGGTACATCGACCACAGCTGCCGCGCGTAGAAGTCCAGCCCGTCGCGCCACTCGCCCTTCGGCGTGTGCTCGGTCTCGCCCCACACGGCGTCGACCATGAGGTCCAGCAGCTCGGACTTGCCGGGGACGTGCCGGTACAGCGACATCGTGGTGAAGCCCAGGGTCTCGGCGACGCGGCGCATGGTCAGCGCCTCGACCCCCTCCGCGTCGGCGACCTTGATGGCCGCCTCGACCACCCTCGCCTGGCTGAGCGCGGCCTTGGGTCCCCTGGTCGGTTCTGCAGGCGTCTCCCACAACAGGCGCACGCTGCGGTTCCGGTCGTCCTTCACCCAACCCCCTCGTCTTCACAAGCCACTTGCCTGTGAATCCTAGAACCGTGTACAACGTACACCTCGTTTACTTCGTACACAGTTACGCCACGGGGGTGAAGTCGTGGGACACGCGGTGCTCGCGGAAGGCCTGCGGAAGAGGTACGACCAGAAGGCGGCGCTGGACGGGTTCGACCTGGCCGTGCCCGCCGGAACGGTGTGCGGGCTGCTCGGCCCGAACGGCGCGGGCAAGACGACCGCGGTGCGCATCCTGGCCACCCTGCTGCGCCTGGACGGCGGCCGCGCGGAGGTGGCGGGCTTCGACGTGGCGCGCGAGGCACCCCGGGTGCGCCGGCAGGTGGCGTTGAACGGCCAGCAGTCCACGGTCGACGACGTGCTGACCGGCAAGGAGAACCTGGTGATGTGGGGCCGGCTCTACCACCTCTCTCGTCGCCAGGCCTCTCTGCGCGCCGACGAGCTGCTGGAGCAGTTCGGGCTCACCGAGGCTGCTTCCCAGCGTGCGAAGCAGTACTCGGGCGGCATGCGGCGGCGGCTGGACCTGGCGTCGAGCTTCATCATGCGGCCGTCGGTGCTGTTCCTGGACGAGCCGACGACGGGTCTCGACCCGCGCAACCGCGGCGAGGTGTGGCGGGAGGTGAAGCGGGTCGTCGCCGAGGGCACGACGGTGCTGCTCACCACGCAGTACCTGGACGAGGCCGACCAGCTGGCGGACCAGATCGTCGTGCTGGACACCGGCCGGGTCGCCGCGCAGGGGACGCCGGACCAGCTCAAGTCGAAGCTCGGCGGCGACCGGATCGAGGTCGTGGTGCGGACCTCGGAGGAGCTGCCGATCGTGCGGGACGTGCTCGGGCCCGACGCCGAGGTCGACCTGGACTCGTTCCGGGTGAGCGCGGCGGTGACCGACCGGGTGGCGGCGTTGACGCGGGTGACGTCGGCGCTGGCGGCTTTGGGGGTCGAGGCGGAGGATATCGCGCTGCGGCGGCCGACCTTGGACGAGGTCTTTCTGGCGATCACGGGCCACAAGGCGGTCGACACCTCTGACGGCAGGTCGGGGGTGCGGGCATGACCGGCGGAGGACTGAGTGCGTGCGTGGCGGCCAGCCCGGGAGGTGCGGGTGTGAGCGGCGCAGCGGGGACAGGTGTGGCGGGCGGGTGTGGGCGTGAGTGGCGGACGAGCGAGCACGGCGCGGCCTGCACGGGGCGTGTGGGCGTGAGCGGGGCAGGAGTGGCGAGCACGGGGGTGGCGGCGTGAGCGGTGGAGAAGCGGCGGGCGCGGCGGCGGGTGCGGGTGTGATTGGCGCAGGAGCGAGCACGACGGCCCGCACGGGGCGCGTGGGCGTGAGCGCGGCAGGAGTGGCGAGCACGGGGGTGGCGGCGTGAGCGGTGGAGAAGCGTCGGGCGCGGCGGCAGGTGCGGGCGTGAGTGGCGGACGAGCGAGCACGGCGCGGCCTGCACGGGGCGTGAGCGCGGCAGGAGTGGCGAGCACGGGGGCGGCGGCGTGAGCGGTGGAGAAGCGGCGGGCGCGGTGGCGGGTGCGGACGTGAGTGGCGGAGTGGGGGCGGGTTCGGAGGCGCGCGGGGTCAGCGCGGTCAGGTACGCGGTGATCGACTCGTGGGTGGTGGCCAAGCGGGATCTGATCCACTGGCTGCGCGAGCCGGTCCGGGTGTTCGCGAACCTCGCTTATCCGATCATCTCGGTGCTGATCTTCGGGTTCGTGTTCGGCAGCGCGATGAACGTGTTCGGGGGCGGTGACTACATCGAGTTCCTGATGCCGGGCATGTTCGGGCAGACCATCGCGTTCGGCGTTGGCAGCACGCTGTTGATGGTGTCGATGGACGCCGACCGCGGGGTGACGGACCGGTTCCGCGCGTCGCCGATGTCGCAGACCGGGGTGGTGGCCGGGCGGAGCATCGCCGACCTGGTCAACTCCTCGCTGGAGTTGCTGGTGCTGGCGTTGTGCGGGCTGGCGATCGGCTGGTCGGTGCGCGACGGGGTGCTGAACGCGCTGCTGGCGTTCGGGTTGTTCCTGTGGCTGCGGTTCGCGTTGGTGTGGGTCGGCATCTACCTGGGGCTGCTGGTGAAACCCGAGGCGGCGCAGGCGTCGTGGATGTTCCTGGTGCCGCTGACGATGCTGGCGAACACGTTCGTCTCGCCGGAGCTGATGCCGGGCTGGCTGCGGGCCGTCTCCGAGTGGAACCCGCTGTCGGCGACGGTGGCGGTGGCGCGGGAGCTGTTCGGCAACCCCGGGGTCGGCGGCGGCTCGTGGGCCGCGCAGCACTCGTTGCTACTGGCTGTGCTGTGGCCCGCGCTGTTCGTGGTGATCTTCTGGCCGCTGTCGGTGCTGAAGTTCCGCAACCTCAGCCGCTAGGCGGTAGTCGGTCCGGAACTGGTCGGCGAGCCACCGAGCGAGGAGCCGCCGCCAGTTCCGGACCCTCGCCAGCAGTTCCGGCCGAAGCGACCGATCGTTCTCCCACTGCCGCCAGTCCTCGCTCGCGAGCCAGGCGATGCAGCCCGCGATCCGATGCGTCCGGAGCAGCCTCAGGTCCGGTGTGGACCCGTAGCCGACCCAGAACTCTTGCGGCAGCGCGGCTCCGTGCAGGTAGAGGTGCTCCTCGAACGCCGCCAGCTCGTCGAGCGGGTTGCCCTGGCCAGGGTTGTCCCAGTCGATCAGCGTGGCCCGGCCGTCGCCGACGATGATGTTGTAGAGGTTCACGTCGTTGTGCAGCAGGCCAACCCGGTGGATCTTGCGGAACGCGTCCCCGATGCTGCGCCAGACGACGTCGGACACCGGCAGGGCATCGGCCAGCACGTCTGCCAGGGTCCGCCCCTCGACGTACTCGACGAGCACGTCACCGCGTCCGTTGTGGGCCAGGACCGCCGGTGCGCCGGGCACGACGAACTTCGGCAGGTCGCGCGCGACTTTGGGTTGCCGCAGCACGGCTTTGCGCCCGTCGGCCAGCGTCACCAGGTGCAGGACGTTGGTCAGACCGTGTCCCTCCAGAGGTTCGACGCGGACGGCGGTCTGCAACAACCGGAACAAACACCCACCTCCCGTGACAAGGGACCAACACAGCGCAATGGTGTAACACAAGACACATCGGACAGATAAGAAACGTCGGGGGATGCATTCGGCGGCGAAGGACGCATGGAGGCATACCGATGACCCAACGTTATCGGCGCGGGCGGCTCGCGCTCATCTCGGTGCTGGCACTGGTACTGCCACTCGCCGTGACCGGCCACGCACTCGCTGATCCCACCAACAACACCCCGGCGAAACTCACGAAGGCCGTCACGCTGAACGGCGTGCTGCGGCACCTCGACGCCCTCCAGGCCATCTCGAACACGCACGGCGACCGCGCGGCCGGACGTCCTGGATACCAGGCATCGGTGAACTACGTGGTGGGTGCGCTCAACGCAGCCGGTTACACACCGACCGTGCAGCCGTTCGACTTCACCTACCTCGAGGACAACTCGGTGCTCGACGTGATCGCGCCGATCTTCACCTCGTACCGCAAGGACCTCGACTTCACCTACACCGACTTCGCGCCCAGGGCCGAGGGTGACGTCACCGCGGCCGTCCAGGCGGTCGACCTCGTGCTCCCGCCCGGCGCCACCGCCAACACGAGCACGAGCGGCTGCGAGGCCGCCGACTTCGCCGGGTTCGTCCCCGGCAAGATCGCGCTGATCCAGCGCGGCAGCTGCAACTTCACCGTCAAGGCGTTCAACGCGCAGGCCGCGGGAGCCGCGGCGGTGATCTTCTTCAACGAGGGCCAGCCCGGTCGCACGGGGCTCGTCATCCCGATCGGTGATGCCACGGGTCTCACCATTCCGGTGGTGACGGCGACGTTCGACGTCGGCGTGCAGCTCGTCAACCTCCCCTCGCCCGTCGTCCGGGTGAAGGTGGACGTCAACACCGACACGCGCACCGCCTGGAACGTGTTCGCCGAGTCGCAGTACGGCAATGCGAACAACGTCGTGATGGCGGGCGCACACCTCGACAGCGTCCAGAACGGGCCCGGCATCAACGACAACGGCAGCGGCACGGCGGCGTTGCTGGAGACCGCGATCCAGATGTCCAAGGTGAAGACCAACGCCAAGGTCCGCTTCGCCTGGTGGGGTGCCGAGGAATCCGGCCTGCTGGGTTCCGACCACTACGTGGCGACGCTGCCGCAGGCCGAACAGAGCAAGATCGCGCTGTACCTGAACTTCGACATGGTCGGGTCGCCGAACCACTTCTTCGGCATCTACGACGGTGACGACTCGAGCGGCACCGCGCCGGTGCCGATCCCGCCGGGTTCGGCGCAGATCGAGGACGTGTTCGAGAAGTTCTACGCCGACCGCGGCCTGCCCTCCGAGGACACCGAGTTCTCCGGACGTTCGGACTACGGCCCGTTCATCGCGGTCAACATCCCGGCCGGCGGCCTGTTCACCGGCGCCGAGGAACTGAAGACGGCCGCGCAGGCGGCCCGGTACGGCGGGACCGCGGGTGTCGCGTTCGACGCCTGCTACCACCAGCCGTGCGACACCAGGTCGAACCTGAACCTGACCGCGCTGGACGTCAACTCCGACGCGATCGCGACCGCGGTGATCACGTTCGCCTTCGACACGTCCACGGTGAACAGCGTGCGCGCGCCCGGCAAGTCGCACGGACGCGCGCCGCAACGGGGCGTGCCGTCCTAACTGGGCCAGAGGTCGCACTGGTAGTTCACCGGTTCGACCTGCCGGGTTGCGAAGATCCGGACGTCCCGGCGATCCCAGCCGGGGCGTCCGGTCTGCGCGAACCTCGTCCACACCGCGACCATCTCGTCCGACAGCTGCTGCTGCGCGCCGTGCAGCTCAACCCCGGCGTACCGCATCAGGAACGGCAGCTCCGAGCCGTGATACGCGCCGTACGGGAACTCCGGCATGCCCGGGAAGATCATCGGCGGGTGAGGCTCGGCGAACTCGTAGCCGTAAGCCCCGGTTTGCGCTCGCAGCTCGTTCGTCGTGCACGCTGACGTCATCGCGGTCAGCGCCGCGGCGAGCTGCACCCGCTCGTCGCCACCCGTCGGCGGGTAGCGCTCCAGGATCCGCTTTGCCGCAGCCTGGCCGAAGCCTTGGGCGAGAGCCTGTTCGTACCCGAGGGCGTCGAGCACCGGGTAGAACAGCACCACGAACGGCGTGAGCTCGTCGCGCGTGGTGCCGGCCAGGATCGGGATCCGGTGGAACCGGCCCTGCTTCAGCGCGGTGATCGGGTTGTCCGGCAGGGCTTCCGTGCCGTACGCGGGCTTGGCGAACAGCGGCGTGAGCTTCTTGACGTCGCTGACCGGCAGGCGGCGGAGGCAGTCGAGGTCGGTGCAACCGTGCGGCGCCTCAGCACCGGCCCGCTCCACGTCCTCCCGTTTCACCCACGCGTGATCGACGCGGTTCTCCCCCGCCGGAGTGCCCAACTGGCACGGTCCACTCTGGATGATCACCCGCTGGAAGAGCCCTTCGGTCTTCGGCGACGTCAGCTGCGCACACGTCGACAACCCACCGGCCGACGCCCCGAACAGCGTGACGTTGTGCGGGTTGCCGCCGAACTGCCGGATGTTGCGCCGCACCCACTCCAGCGCTTTCTGCTGATCCCTCAGGCCGAACGCCCCGGAGCCCGCAAGCCCGGGAAACCCGAAGTAGCCGAACGCGCCGAGCCGGTAGTTGATCGTGACGACGACCGAACCGTTGCGCACCAACTGGTCCACGCCGTAGTCCGACCCGGCACCGCTGGTGAAGCTGCCGCCGTGAATCCAGACCAGGACGGGCCGGTCGACCGCCTTCGCCGGTGCGGTGACGTTGAGGTACAGGCAGTCCTCGGACTCGCTGGCCGGAGCCCCGAGCACCGCGTCCTGCGCGCACCTCGGACCGGGCTTGGTGGCCTCGCGGACGCCGCGCCAGGGCTGGACGGGCTGCGGGTCGCGCCACCGGTTCGCTCCGGTTGGCGGCGCGGCGAAGGGAATGCCCTGGAAGGAGCGCTGGGAGTGGACGACCCTGCCCGACACAACACTGCCCGAGATAACACTGCCCGACACATATCCTGCGTCGGTGCGGATGGTGGTCCCCGCGGCGTGGGCGGGAACTGCTGTTGCGGCAACGAGAACGGCCGCGATGAAGGTTGTGGTTGAACGCATGTCACGATCAACCTAGCTGTCACCCCAGCTGGGCGCGCAACCCCTTTTGCCGCGACAGCAACCGCACCGCCACCGCAGCGGGCAGGTACATCAGCACGCCGTACACCGCGGGCGCGATCGCCATCGTCTCGTCGTTCAACACGGTCAGCGCCAACGTGATCGCGATCGTGGCGTTGTGGATTCCGATCTCCATGGCCGACGCGACCGCCTGCCCCCGCTCGACCTTGACGGCGCGAGGCACGTAGTACCCGATCAGCAGGCTCAAGACACTGAGCAGCAACGCGACCGGCCCGAGCGTCCCGATGTTGTCGAGCAGCTGCTGATACGCCTGCACGATCGCCGCGATGATCACCAGGACCAGCACCACCACGGACGCGACCCGCACCGGATCGTTCATCCGCAGCGCCCAGGCCGAGAAGCGGCCGCGCACCCACATCCCGATCGCCACCGGTACCAGCACGATCGCGAAAACCTGGACGAACTTCGCCGGCTGCAACCCGACAGCCGCGTCATCCCCCATGAAGTGCGCCATGCTCAGGCCGACCACCACCGGCAACGTGAACACCGCGAGCACCGAGTTGATCGCCGTCAGCGTGATGTTGAGCGCCACGTCCCCGCCGGCGAGATGGCTGAAGAGGTTCGCCGACGTCCCGCCAGGCGACGCCACCAGCAGCATCATCCCGACCGCGAGCACACCCGTGAGCCCGAACGCGAAGATCAGCCCGAGGCAGATCGCGGGCAGGACGACCACTTGGCAGACCAGGGCGATGAGCGCGGCCTTGGGATACTTCGCGACCCTGGCGAAGTCTGCGACGGTGAGCGTGAGACCCAGGCCGAACATGACCAGGGCCAGCGCCAGCGGCAGGAAGATCTGGACGACGAGCACGGCGGCCTCCGGGTATCCTCCTGCGGCGAATGTCCGACTAATGCAGGTTTGTGCAGTTTGATCTGATCCGCAGATCTTGGCGTTACGCCGCCGCCAGTGGAATCGCCCAGGTGGCGGCACCTGCGCGGCTCCCCTCCAAAAACTTGGGTGGCAACTTTTCGGGTGCGGCCAGAAAGTGCTCATCCCATGAGCACTTTCCTCAGGTAGTTTCGAAGAAAACCATCTGGGGGCAGAAGATGAAGACGGCAGTGGTCACGGGCGCAACCGGCAAGCAGGGCGGCGCCGTCACGAAGCACCTGATCAAAGCGGGGTGGGCCGTCCGCGCGGTGACCCGCAACCCGTCCGCGCAGATCCCCGGCGCGGAGACGGTCGTGGCCGACCAGAACGAACCGAACGAGCTCACCAACGCGTTCAACGGCGCCGACGCGGTGTTCAGCGTCCAGCCCGCACCACACGACCCGCGCGCCCCGCAGGGCTACTCCCCCGCCGTGGAAACCCGATGGGGCCGCAACGTCGCCGACGCCGCCCTGGCCGTACAAGTCCCCCACCTCGTGTACGCCTCGCTGGTCGCCGCGCAGTCGCGGACCGGCGTCGCGTCGTTCGACAGCAAGTGGGAGGTCGAGCGGCACATCGCGGACATCGGCGTGCCCACGACCGTGCTGCGGCCGACGACGTTCATGAACGGCCTGCACCACCCCGGCATGAAGAAACTGACTCACCTGCTGCACCCGGAAGTCCGCTACCACCTGATCGCGGTCGACGACATCGGCGCCCTCGCGGCGAAGGTCCTCGCCGACCCCGCCCGGTTCATCGGCGAGGAACTGACCCTGGCCGGCGATCTCCTGACACCGCTGGAGATCGCGGACGCGCTGGGCGTCGGGTACGAACAGATCCAGGTGGACGACCCGGAGCTCGGCAAAGTGTTCGGCACCACCGCGGAACCAGAAGTCGACATCGAGGCCCTGCGCGGCCTGCACCCCGGCCTGCGCACCTTCGCCGCCTTCTTGTCTGACGTGCGCAACGGCGTCTCCTAGCGCACCCTGTTGCGATGGCGCGCCTGCTGACCCCGCGCTTCGCCCTCCTCACCGCCGCTGACCTGGGCTACTTCACCGCGATGGGCATCGCGGTGTACACCCTGCCCCTGTACGTCACGGGCCCGCTGCACAACTCGAAAGCCGCGGCGGGCCTGGCGTTCGGCTCGTTCGCCGTGTCCGCGCTCCTGCTCCGCCCGTTCGCCGGCCGTCTCACCGACCGTCTCGGCCGAAGACCGCTGCTGGTCGGCGGCACCGTCCTCGCCGCCACCAGCCTGTCGCTCACCTCTCTCGCGCACGATCTGCCGTCCGTCATCTCCCTCCGGCTCCTGCTGGGCGTCGGCGAAGCAGCCTTCTTCGTCGCCGGGTTCGCCGCCCTGGTGGACATCGCCCCGCCCGACCGTCTCGGCGAAGCCCTCAGCCTCAACTCACTCGGCCTCTACCTGGGTCTCGCCGCGGGCCCACCGCTCGGTGAGGTGCTCACCCAGCTGTCGTTCCCCGCCGCCTGGCTCGCCGCCGGTGCTCTCTGCGTGACGGCAGCGGTCGCCTCGTTGTTCCTCGGCGAAACCGGGACTCCCGCGACAGGCCCGAACACCAAGCTGATCCACCGGCCCGCCATCCCGCCCGGCATCGGGCTCTGCACGGCACTCGCGGCCTGTGGCGGGTTCCTCGCGTTCTCCGCCCTGCGCGCGCAGCAGATCGGGCTGGAGAACACCAGCCTGCCGCTCTTCCTCTACGGCGCAACGGTCGTAGCGGCACGGCTGGTGTTCGCGAAAGTGCCGGACCGCGTGCCGCCGTTGAAGCTCGGCGCCATCGCCCTCGCGATCATCGCGACGGCACTCGTCCTCGCCGCCGTTCCCGACATGTTGCTGGTGGGCAGCGTCGTGCTCGGCCTGGGCGTCACGTTCAGCACGCCGGCGTTCTTCGCGGCCGTCTTCGCCACCGCCGCGCCGCACCAGCGCGGGGCGGCGTCCGGCACGGCCAGCGCGTTCATCGACATCGGGCTCGGCGGCGGCCCGATCCTGCTCGGCCTCGTCGCGAACATCGAGGACATCCCGCTGGCGCTGGCGACCGGTGGCGTTCTGGCCGCGGCGGGCTGCCTGTGGACGTTGTGGATCGACCGGCCACACTGAAACCCGTGCAGATCGGCGTCTTCACCGCAGGCGACCTCGCTCCTCAGGAGATCGTCGAGCTGGCGATCGCGGCCGACGAGGCGGGTTTCGACGTCTTCGCGGTGGGAGAGCACCACAACCCGCCCTACAACTCGTCATCGCCCGCCACGCTCCTCGCCCACATCGCGGCCAGGACGACTCTGCGGCTCTCCACCGCCACCACGCTGATCACCACGAACGATCCGGTCCGGCTCGCGGCCGAGTACGCCACCCTGCAGCTGCTCGCGCCGGACCGGATCGACCTCGTGCTCGGCCGGGGGAACACGGCCAGGGTGTTCGGCTGGTTCGGCAAGGAGATCGAGTACAGCCTGCCGTTGACGATCGAGCACTACGAGACGTTCAAATCGCTGTGGCGCAACAGGTCCTACCTCTGGCACGCCTGCACCCGCTCGCCAGAGATCGCCGACCTGGCCGCGCGGCACGGTGATGGCCTGTTCGTGTTCGCGGATCAGGCCGAACACGTTGCCAGGTATCGCGACCAGGCCGAACAGCCTCGGCTCGGCGTGCTCTCGAAGAACCTTGAGGACGGTCTCGCGCTGAACCCCGACCGGTTGCTGATCGAGGCTCGCGGCCTCGATCACCTCCGCCAGATCGCCAGCGCCACCACCAGGACCAGCACGCCGATCGCCGCCGCGGATCCGAGCACCCACATGCCGTAGATCGCGAACGCCACGAACTCGGACGCGATCGCCGCGACCGAAGTCACCGTGGCTCGGGCATCGGACTCGATCCGGTGCTGCAGCTCGGTTTCCACGTGCACCAGCACGAACCGGTACAGCCCGTAGAACAGTCCCAACAGGACGATCGCGAGCGGAACGGCCCACACCGCGGCCAGGATCAGCACCACGCCCGACGCGAACAGAACCCAGCCGCGGAACGGAAGTCGTCCAGCGAGCGAGGCACCGGCCGCACCCAGCAGCGGCACTCCGATCGTCGCCAGCGGCACCCACACCGTCGGCACGTGCCAGTCCTGGGCCAGCAGCGAGAAGTACTCCTCGAACGCGTCGATCGCGTACACCAGAGCCACTGCCAGCACAGCACGTTTGATCGGCACGGACGCCCGCAGACCCTCGCGCAACGTGGCGAAGTAGCTCTCGTGTTCCTCGGCCTCGCGCGGAGGTTCCGGGAACCGCAACGCGATCACCGAGGACAGCAGGCACATCGCCACGGAAACCCAGCCGGCCAGCTGGTAGCCGCCGAAGGAGAACAACGCGGTGGCGATGACGGCGACCGGAACCTGAGCGATCAGTTCGATGGTGTCGACCCGAGCGTTGAGCTTGCCGTACAACGATTCGTCGCCGTTGGCAGCCAGCCCGTCGTACAGCAGGGCTTCGAACGCACCGGAGGTCAAAGTTCCGCCCAGACCCCACAACACGAAGCCGGCCGCGAAACCCCAGAAGGACGGGAACAGCACCCAGACCGCGTATCCGAACGCCTGCAACACACCCGCTGCCACCAGCGAGCTGCGGCGGGAGAAGCGGTCGGCGATGGCACCGGACGGCACCTCGAACACGACCGCGGTCAGCGACCAGATCGTGAGCAGCACCGAGATGGAGGCGTCCGACAGCCCGCTGTCGGCGAAGAGCAACGCGTACAGCGCGTAGATCGGGATGAGGTGCGAACACCACGCCCACGCCGTCGCGGTCCTGGTCAGATCAGTTGAAGATCAATGTCGTCGTCGCATGGCACAAGGGTAAGCCGCCAGCGCCACTGAATAAATGGCGCTGACGGCCAGTGACGACCTAGAAACCAGCGGTGATGCGGGTGAACGCGAGGTCGGCCTGCTGGATGCCCGAGCAGTTCGACGCCACCTGGCCGTCGCAGCCACCGCGGTCGCGGTTCACCGACCAGAACGCGAGGCGCCCCAGCCCGTTGGACTTCGACCAGTCGCGGATGGCGGTCCAGTCGTCGACGCTCGTGAGCTCGCGCTGGTCCGACAGCCCGTTCATGCCGGAGATGCCGACGTGCTTGAACGCCTCGGCGTCGCTGTAGCCGAACGTCGACTTGATCTTGTTCTTCAGGCCCGTCGCCGCGCCGATGGTGTCGGTGCGGATGTTCGAGCTGCCGAAGTCGAACGGCATGATCGTGAAGATGTCGATGTTCGCGCCGAGCGCCTTGGACTGGTCGATCAGCCGCGCGCCGTAGAAGTTCGGGCCGGTGACGCCGGTGCCGAACGTGACGATCGTCTGGATGCCCGGGTTGTTCTGCTTGACGATCTTCAGCGCGGTGATGATCCGGTCCTGGACGGTCGTGTTCTCGAACTCGTCGGAGTTCTCGATGTCGATGTCGATCGCCTTCAGCCCGTAGGCGTTGATCACCTGCTGGTACGCACCGGCGAGCGCCTCGGGCGTCGAGCAGTTCGGGCCCAGCTTGTTGCCGCTCCAGCCGCCGAACGACGGCACGACGTCACCGCCGGCCGCGCGGATGGCGTTGATCGTCTGCTGGTCCGAGCCACCGGTGATCGCACGCTGGCTGTCCCACGCCGGGCTGCACCCGCCGCCGGACAGGACGAACGCGAGCGTGAACCACTTGACTCCGGTCGAGCTCATGACCTGCGTCGCACTCTGCGGGTTGCCCCAGCCCAGGTACAGGTAGGGCGCGCCGCGGCCGGTGCCGGGCAACGGCGGGTTCGACGTGGTGGTGGTCGTCGTCGTGGTGGTCGTCGTCGGCGGGTTGCCGGTGCCGTCGCACGAACCGCCGTTGACCTTGCAGTTGGACGGGTTCGCACCCGATCCGCGCACGGTGAAGCCGAAGCTCGCCGTGCCGCCGACGCCGACGTTGCCGTTCCAGGTGTTCTTGACGGTGATGTTCTGGCCGCTGGCCGTGTAGCTGCCGTCCCAGAGCGACGCGATCGACTGTCCGCCCGGGAGCGTGAACTCCACGGTCCACGCCGTGAGCGCGGACGAGCCGCCGTTCGAGATCGTGTACTTGGCCTCGTAGCCGCTGCCCCAGTCCGACGTCTTGGTGAACGTCGCCGTCACACCCGTCGCGCCGCTCGCGGGAGCGGCGGCGACGCCTCCGACCACGGTGGCCATCGCCAGCCCGAGGGCCAGGATTTGCCAGCGAAACCTCTTCATGGTGCTCCTTCACGTGCAGGGGGAACGTGATGCGTGGCACGTTAACTGGTCTGGACCAATGGTTCAAGGGTGTGAACACACCTAATCGGCGTGCGGTCGCGGGAACGCTCTCCTAGGGTCCGGGGTGATGAACGCTCATGAAATCGCCCAGCTCATGGCCGCTTGGGTCCCGGATCCGGACATCCAGGTGGCCCAGACGACATACCGGTTGAGCCTGGCGTCTTACTGGCAGATTCCGGACGGGGCATCGGTTCTGGAGGTCGGGTGCGGGCAGGGCGACATGACCGCGGTGCTGGCTTCTCTCGTGGGTCCGAACGGGAGGGTCGTGGGCATCGACGTGGCTTCACCCTCCTACGGCTCGCCCGTCACGGTCGGTCAGTCCGCTGAGCACCTTCTCGCCGGACCGCTCGGCTCGCGCATCTCCCTGCGTTACGAGACGGACGTGCTGACCGATGACGTCGGAACCGGTTACGACTTCGTGGTGCTCGCCCACTGCTCCTGGTACTTCGCGTCCGCCGACCTCCTTTCGCGCACGCTCGCGCGGGTCCGCTCGCTCGGCTCCCGGCTGTGCTTCGCCGAGTGGGACCCGGAACCCGCGCACACGAACCAGGTCCCGCACCTGCTGGCCGTGCTCGCCCAGGACCGCCTGAGCGAGTCCGAGGGCAACATCCGCGCGCCGCTCACCCGCGAGACCCTGGTCGCCGCGCTGGGCCGGGCCGGATGGGAGGTCGAGGAGGTCGTGGGGATGGACACCAGCGCGTTGCAGGACGCGGACTGGGAGATCGCGGCCGCGCTGCGGGAGGCGCCGGACGGGCTCGCCAAGGAGTTGCTGCGGCAGACCGCGCGGAAGAGCGGCAACGTACCGCTGTCCGCCTACGCCCTCACCGCTCGCTAACGCTCCTCGAGAACTTCGCGAGCGGCGGCCCAGATCCGCTCGAACTCCGCAGCGGTGATGTTCTCCAGGCCGGGCACGCCCTGCCACTCGTGCTGCCCCTCAGCCATCGCACCGAACCGCGACTCGTAGGCGATCACTGTCTCGACGCCGCCGCTGTCTCGTGCATGCAGCACTTCGGCCAGGGATGCGGCCGTCACCGGACTCAGGTCCGCGCCGGCCAGGTCGACCTGGCGGCACACCCGTCCTTCATCGTCCACTTCGTAGTGGAGCCAGACATCGTCGTCGGCGAAGAAGTAGCGAAACCACCGGCTCATGACACCATCCTGGCTCACCGCGCGTTAGACACGCTCTGAATCGCGGTCCTCCAGCAGCTGCAACAGGGCGTACGTGGTCTGCCGCTGCTCCTCCAGCAGCTTGACCAGCCAGGACCCGAAGTACAGGAACCCGCCCACCCCGATCAGCCCCACCCCGAGCATCCCGCCTGACACCACATAGGGGATCTGCTCCCACACGTAGCCGGTGTGCGCGACGCCCCACCAGGCGAAGAGGATCGCCGCGATCCCCGCCGTCATCAGCATCGTGCCGATCAAGCCGAGCCCGCTCTGCATCCGTGCGCGGCGCCGGTCCTGCATGGTCATGAGTTCGCCCGGAGGTCGGGGACACCGGTGGGGTGTCCGGAGGGACAGGGAGCGCCGCCCAGCAGGAACGTGCCGAACGACCTCATGCCGAACGCTCCCGCGGCCGCTACGCCCAGGCCCGCCAGCACGATCAACGCGGGGACTCCCGGGAAGTCGAGCAACGAGCGAGACCTGGCACGAGAAGAGGCGACCGGGGTGACGGCGTGAGGTGGTGGCGTGACACCGGCTACCGGCGCTGTGCCTGGCGAAGGCGCTGAAACACCATCCGCAGGCGGTGGAACTGGAGGTGCTTGCGGCACAGGAGCATCAGGCGGGGGCAACGAGACGGAAGCGGAAGCGTTTGCGACCGCCTCGGTGTCGCCGACGATCACCACCATCTTGCGCAACGGGTTCAGCAGCGGCACGAGTTCCTTGGGCAGCAACGGTGCCAGCACCCCGTCCAGGATGCCGCCCAGACCCAGCTTGGTCCGCAACACCACGACATCGACGGTCAGGGTCAGGCCGCGAGACGTCGAGGTCGCCCCGGTGCCCTCGGTCTTGGTCGCGGACGTGGGCCACGCCAGCGTGATGCCCAGTGGTTCCAACGCTTTCAGCAGGCCGTCCGGCGGGGCCGCGGGCGAGCGGACCGGGAACTTCTGGCCCAGCACGGTGAACTCGGCCACCGAGAACGTGCTCGTGCCGCTGCCCTTGCTGCCATCGCTCACCGCGACGGACTCGAACTTCACCCCCGACATCACCACGAGACCGGCGAGCAGCGAGATCGTCTGCGCGGACGACACCGCCGAAGAGCGGACCTCCGCGGCACCAACGACGTTCGTGCTGGTCGAGCTGAGACCGTCGGCTGTCAGCAAGAACGGCACCTCCTGCTTGGCACCCGCGTAGGACTCGACCTTGGAGGCGCCCGCCGACACCCGCATGCCCGACTTCGACTCGTCCGCCGGGCCGCCGGGATGCGCCGCGTTGGCCTGCACCGGGTAGGCGAAACCCAGAAGCTGTGGCAGGCCGGTGCCGACAGCCGCACCCGGCCACACGGAACTGGCCAAAGAGCGGCCGATCGGGCCCGAACCCAGCTCGGTCTGGGTGTAGGAGAGGTGCACCTCGCCCTGTGGTTCCGCCGGCACCGGGAGCAGATCGGTGTGCAGCAGCACGGAGACGGGCGCGGCGTGCGCGGAGAGCGTGAAGCCTCCGATCTCCGCGGCCCGCGCAGGTGCTGGGGACAGCAGGAGAAGCAGCAGGACGAGCGCGTACCTCATGACGTCCCTCCGAAGTAGACGGAAGCCAGGTCGTTGTCCGCGGCGATCTCGCCGTGCGCCATCACGACGACCTGATCTGCCACCGAGGAAGCGGTCTCGGCGAACTGCTCGACGATCAGCATCGTGACGCCGCCGGCAGCCAGCTCGCGCACCACCTCGTACAGCTCGGCCACGATCACCGGCGCCAGGCCCATCGAGAGCTCGTCGATCACGACGACGGCCGGGTCGGTGATCAGCGCGCGGGAGAAGGCCAGCATCTGCTGCTCGCCGCCGGACATCGAGCCCGCGAGCTGACGATGCCGGGTCTTCAGCCGAGGAAACCGCGAGTACACGACGTCGGCATCACCGCGCATCAAGCGGAGGTTCTCGGCGACCGTGAGGTTCGGGAAGATCGCGCGGCCTTCCGGGATCGTGCACAGCCCGGCTCGTGCCAACGCGTCGGGCGCGGCGTCGTTCACGTGCACGCCGCCGAGATGAACGTGACCGGAAGTCGCCCGCAACTGTCCACTCAGGACCTTCACCAGGGTCGACTTCCCCGCGCCGTTCGGGCCGAGCAACGCCGTCACCGATCCGCGCGGCACGTTCAACGAGACCCCGCGCAGCACCTCGATGCGGCCATAGCCGGCGTGGACGTCCGTCAGGTCGATCATCCGAGATACGCCTCCCGGACACCCTCGTGCGAGCGGATCTCACCAGGCGAACCAGAAGTCAGCAGCCGGCCCAGGTTCAGCACGTGCACGACGTCGCAGTAGTTCATGACGAGGTCCATGTCGTGCTCGACCAGCACGACCGCTCGCCCCTCCCCCACCAGTTCCTGCAGCAGCGCGCCGAACGCGTCCGTCTCGGCCCGGTCCAGCCCCGACGACGGTTCGTCCAGAAGCAGCAAGGACGGTTCTGTGGCCAACGCACGGGCCAGCTCCAGCAACCGAGCGGCACCAGTGGGCACGGTGTCGGCCTGGTTCGACGAGAACTCCGCGATCCCCACGCGTTCCAGCAGCGAGGAAGCCAGCCGGGCCGGTCGGCGACGGCTTTCCAGCGCCACCACGACGTTCTCCCACACGGTCAGCGACCCGAACACCTCCAGCCGCTGGAACGTCCGCGCCACACCGAGCCGGGAGCGCTGGTGCGGAGAACGGGACGTGATGTCCGCGGAATCGAGCAGGACACGGCCGGACGACGGCCGCCGCAGCCCGCTGATCACGTCGAACAACGTCGTCTTGCCCGCGCCGTTGGGCCCGATCAGCCCGGTGACGCCGACGTCCACGGACAACGTCACGTCGTTGACCGCGGTCACCTCGCCGAAGCGGACCGTCACGCCCTCCACCTGCAGTGTGCTCATGCGCGCCGCCAGGACCAGGCCCGGAAGAACCAGCTCATCAGGCCGTTGGGATCACGCGCCAGCCCGGCCGCCGCCGCGCCCAGCAGCACGACAGCCGCTCCAGCGAACGCCGGGAAACCGCTCTGCAGCACGGGAAGCAGCATCAGCAGCAGTCCGCCCAAGGCCGCGCCGGACACCGACGTCACGCCCGCGATCACCGCGAACAGCAGCAGCGGCAGGTTGTTGAACAGCTGGAAGTCGCTCGCCGCGACGGTTTCCCGCAGCTGCGCGAACAACCCGCCGGCCAGCCCCGCGATCGCCGCCGACAACGAGAACACCCAGACCCGGATCCAGCGCACGTTCATCCCGAGCGTCGCGCACGCCGCCGAACTGTCCTTGACCGCGATCATCCGCCGCCCGAGCCGTCCCCGCCGCACCGCCAGCACCCCGGCGCCGACCAGCGCGAACACCACCGCTGCCAGCACGAGCTGAGCAGCAGAGGACGAGAACAGCGGCGGCACCTGCAGACTGCCCCGCACCCCGAACGCGATCGGCGACTGCAGCACCAGCTTGTCCATCAGCTGTGCGAACCCCAACGTTGCCAACGCCAGATACAGCCCGCTCACCCGCAACGCCGTCAACGCGATCACCGCGCCGATCGCCGCCGCCACCAGCGAACCCACGACGAGCGTCCAGGGCGAACCACCGAGCCGCGCCACCGTCACCGCGCCCACGCCGACGAACGTGAACTGCCCCAGCGAGACCACCCCGCCGTACCCGGTGAGCAGCACCATCGACAGCAGCACGATCCCGAACACCAGCCCCAGCGCCAACTGGCCGGCCACCACCGTGTCCACCAGCAGCGCCAGCACCACCACGACACCCAGGAACAGCGCCGCGCCCACTCCGGTCGCCGGCCCCGAAGGCACCGCCACCCCGCGCGACCCCCGCACGCCACCGATCCGCAACGGCGACTGCGGCATCGCGAGCAGCACCACGAACAGCAGCAAAGCCGGAATCGCGACCCGGAACGCGATCCAGAACGGCGACGACGGCAGGTAGGCCACCGCGTAGGACTGCACCAGCCCGAGCCCCAGCGCACCCACGAACGTCAACGGCAGACTGCGCAACCGCCCGACCAGAGCCGCCGTGTACGCCGTGATCACCAGCAACGTCATCGTCACGTAGTCGAGCTGCACGACCGGCGTCAGCAGAATCCCGCCCAGCGCCGCCAAGGACGACCCGATGGCCCAGCTCAACGCCGACAACCGATGCGGCCGCGTGCCGTACAACGCCGCCAGCTCCGGAGCATCGACGCACGCCCGCATCGCGAGGCCGGTACGAGTCCGGTTCAACAGGAAGTACAGCCCACCGGCGACCAGCACCGCGCACACCAGCGTGACCAGGTCATGACCGCTCACATAGGACTGTCCGACGTGGATCCCGTACTGGTCGAGGAACGGCCGCACGGGCCGCGCCTCCGGTGGCCAGATCGCCTGTGCCGCACCGATCAACCCGACCAGCACGCCGACTCCGGCGACGAGCGTGATCCCGACTGGCGCCCCGGCGAGCCGGCGCATGACGAACCGCTCGATCAGCAACCCGAACAACGGCGCACAGACCCCGACCACGAGCAGCAGGGCCAACCACTGCGGCAGGCCGCGGTTCTCGGCCAGCTCCCAGTAGAGGAACGCCATGACCATGCCGATCGCGCCGTGGCCGACGTTGAACACCTTGGAAGTGCTGTAGGTGAGGACGAGCCCGCCCGCGACGACCGCGTACGCGCCCCCGGTGACCAGGCCGAAGATGGTGTAGGCGAGGAGTGCGGTCATGAGCCACCGCCCGTGACGACGCCGACGCAGGTGAAGAGACCCGTCATCCGCCCACCCCCGTGTCGATCAACGACCCGCACGAGTACCCGGAGGCCGGCGCGAGCCGCGACCACGCCCCGCCCTTCAGCCGCACCAACGACATGCATGCCGAGGTCCGCTTCCCGCCGACGTCCTGCGGCGCGACCATCCCCTCCGCGGTGAAGTCGTGCACCCCGCGCACCTGGTCGAGCATCGCCTTGCGGGTCAGCTGCGGCCCGATCTTGGCGGCGAGCTGCACGAACAGCCGGGCCGCCGCCCACGCGAACATCCCGAAGTACGAGGGCGTCGCACCGGGCGCCACCCGCCCCAGCCACTGCTTGTACAGCGCCACCTGGGCGTTGTTCTCCTCGAACAGCCCGCCGTTCGTGTAGACGACGGTGCCGTCGACCGCCGCTCCACCCTGGCGCACGTACTGCGCGTCGTACGCCGACGGGTCCGTGATGAAGGCTTCCGGCGTGTATCCCTGCTGCCGCATCGCCTGCTGCAACCGGACGGCGTACTGCGCCGACCCCATCCAGTAGACGATCTTCGCGCCGGTCTCCTTGAGCTTCGCCACGTACGGCGCGTAGTTCACGTCCGCGATGTCGATGGCCTGCGTGTAGACGAACTTGAGGCCACGCGCCTCGGCCGCCTTCTGCATGCTGCGGGCGTTCTGCGAGCTCGCGTCGACGTTGAGGTAGAGGAACGACGCGGCGCCGGCGGCGTTCGGGAAGCTCGACTTGATCAGGTCCGGGTAGGCCGAGGACACCAGGTTCACCACGTTGGACGCGACGCCGAAGCTGACCGGGGTGCGCTGCCGCTGGACCGTGACCGTGGAGGCGCGCAGGTCCGGGATCCCACAGGCGGAAGCAGCCGGACCGCCGCCCTGATCGAACCCGGACATCGAGCCGACCAGGGCGAACGCCTGCTCACACGCCTGTGAGGTGGCCTGCTGGTCACCACCGCTGTCGGTGCGCGAGTCGAACGACACGAGCTTGAGCTTGCGGCCGCAGATCGCGCCCTGGGTGGCGTTGAAGTACTCGACGAACGCCTTCGTCCCCTGCTGCGCCGCCTGGAACAGGCCCGGCACCGGCCCGCTGATGTCCGAGATGTTGGCGATCGTGATCTCGCCCGCGGTCACGCCCTTGTCCGTGGCGCCACCGGTTCCCTGGCAGCCACCGGCGATGCTCCCCGGCGGGTTCGGCTGCTTGTTGGCTTGTCCGGGGTCGGCGGCACCGGGCTGACCGGCGGTGCCGTCGCTGCCCGCCACTCCGCCTTCCTCCACTGGCGCCGTGCCCTCCTGGACGCCCGAACCGGCGCCTTGAGGCACGGCGAGTGCGGCGCGTTGCTCGGAGGTGAGTCTGCTCCCGCACCCCGCGATCAACGCGCAGACCACCAACGCGATCAGCGCAGCCCTGCGATGCATGCGGACGAACGCTAGGCCACTGCATCAATCCAGCCCAGGCCGGTGACCAGCGATTTCACCCAGGTGGCGGACACGATTTCTAGAACGCGTTCTACAAGCAAACAACCTCGCGGAAAACCGTCACCGAACGCCAGTTACGTCGTTAGACCACCTCGCGCCAAGTAACACGTTCTACTTACGAGGGCGGCAGCAGCTCCGGCCGGCGGGCCCGGACCACGTCACCGGACGACTCGCCGCGCAGCCGACGCATGACCCACGGCACGACGTGCTCGCGCGCCCACTGCCAGTCCTCCGCCCGCCGCACCTTCCGGTCGACCAGTGGAGCCGCCCCGAGCACCGTCCGCTCCAGACCATGCGCAACCCCGAGACCGTCGAGCACCGAAATGGCGACCTCGGTGTGCCCGAGAGAGTTCAGGTGCAGCCGATCCGCGGACCACATGCGACGGTCACGCAACTGCCGCATCGACCACATGTCCACCAGAACGCAGGAGAACTCGGCCGCGATCGCGCGCACGTGTTCGTTGTAGATGGCCACGCGACCACGCATCTTGCGGAACACCGGGTCGTCGGCCCCGTCGACACCCGTGAAGAGGATGACGACAGCACCGGCCTTCACGCAGCGGGCCACGGCGTCGCGGTATCGGCGCATCAGAGCGTCGATGTTCACCTTCGGCCGCATGAGATCGTTTCCACCCGCGTAGAGCGAGACGAGGTCCGGGTTCATCGCGAGAGCGCGCTCAAGCTGCTCGTCGAGCACCTGAGGCAGCAACCGGCCCCGCACGGCGAGGTTGGCGTAGGTGAACTCCGGGTCGAGTGCCCCCAGGACGTCGGCCACGCGATCGGCCCATCCCCGCACACCATTGGGCCGACCTGCGTCTTCGTCACCCACGCCTTCGGTGAACGAATCCCCCAACGCCACAAAACGCTTGCTCATGCTCAGGACTTTAGGTCGCGCGCGTGAGCCGGGGTTGCGCGGGGTTCGGTAACGGTTTGATAACGCCGGGGTCTCGAACTGAGGCGGGCTCCCTTTGTGAGCCGTATTCCCGATCGTGCGACTCCCCATGGACTTGGCAACGCCGGCGCGACTCATCGTCGCGTTGGCGGGCTGCGCGTTGGCCGTGCTGCTCAACACCGGGGTCGCGACAGGTCAGCCCGCCACTCCCTCGACCCCCATCTCGACCCCGCCGCCCGGAAGTGGCGGGACGGGCGACGACCCGGTGTCCAGAAGCACGCAGGCGTGGCCGAAATGGACAACTCGCACGGATTCCTCCATTA
>NZ_JBEXPJ010000146.1:0-22732 GCF_040611995.1 Lentzea sp. NPDC006480 | reverse complement strand
GCGATCACCGGGTCGGAGAGCAGCTCGCCACCCTGGCCGAGCGGCGACCAGGCCTCGGTCTGGATGCCGTGCTCGGCGTGGAAAGCACGCAGCTCGGCCTGCTGCAGGTACGGGTGCAGCTCGACCTGGTTGACCGCCGGCACGACCCCGGTCTCGTCGATGATGCGCCGCAGGTGCGCGGGCTGGAAGTTGGAGACGCCGATCGCGCGGACGCGGCCCTCCTTCTGCAGCCGCACGAACGCCTTCCACGTGTCCACGTACAGGTCGCGGGCGGGCGTCGGCCAGTGGATCAGGTACAGGTCGAGCGTGTCGAGGCCGAGCTTGCGCAGCGACTCGTCGAACGCGCGCAGCGTCGAGTCGTGGCCCTGGTCGGCGTTCCACAGCTTCGTCGTGATGAACAGCTCGTCGCGGTCGAAGCCCGCGATGGCCTCGCCGACGCCGCGTTCGTTGCCGTAGATGGCCGCGGTGTCGATGCTGCGGTACCCGGCCTTCAGCGCCTCCGCGACGGCGGGCGTGGCCTCCGCGTCCGGCACCTGCCAGACACCGAAACCGAGCTGGGGCATCAGAACGCCGTTGTTGAGCTTCAGGGTGTTCAAAACCAAATCCTTACCAGTTCTCAGGGGATCAAGGTGGGTGCCGTGCCGCCGTCGACGCGGAGTGCGGCTCCGGTCGTCGCGGACGACAGGTCCGACGCGACGTAGGTGATGAGGTTCGCGACCTCGTGGGGACGGATCAGGCGGCCGAGCAACAGGGTCGGGCGTTCGGTGCGGACGAACTCCGCCTCGCCGCCCTCGCCCACGCGGTCGCGGATGAACTCCTCGACGCCGGGCGTGAGGGTCGGGCCGGGCAGCACCGAGTTCACCGTGACACCGGTGCCCTTGACCGCCTGCGCCATGCCGCGCGCGATCGCGAGCTGCGCGGTCTTCGTCATGCCGTAATGGACCATCTCGGTGGGCGTGAAGACGGACGACTCGCTGCTCACGAAGATCACCCGGCCCCAGCCGCGTTCGACCATGCGCGGCGTGTAGTGCCGCGACAGCCGCACGCCGGACATGACGTTGGTGTCGAAGTACCGCTGCCACTCGGCGTCGTCGATCTCGAACACCGGTTGCGCCCCGTAGATGCCCATGTTGTTGACGAGCACGTCCACGTCGGGCAGTTGGTTCACGAGGTGAGACGCGCCCTCGGCGGTCGCGATGTCCGCCGCGATGCCCCGGACGTCGCCACTGAGCTTCCCCACAGCCTCGTCCACGCGCTCCTGGCCGCGGCCACTGACGACGACCGACGCACCCGCCTTGAGCAGCGCCTCCGCCGTGGCGAAGCCGATGCCGGAGGTGGAGCCGGTCACAAGGGCCGTGCGTCCCGTCAGATCCATGTCTCTCCCCGGTAGACTTGTTGAAGACGATAACAAGCGTACGCAATAGTTGCACACGCTGTCTATTTGAGAGGGGTTGAGCTATGTCACTGGACGACGACGCCGTCCAGGCGCGCGCTCAGGGCTGGCGCACGCTCGCGGCGTTGCACGCGCGCATCGAGGACCGCCTCGAAAGAGCTCTGCAGAAGGCCCACGAGCTCTCCGTCAGCGAGTACACCGTTCTGGACGTCCTCAACCGCCAGGACGGCTTCCACCTCCGGATGAACCAGCTCTCCAACGCCGTGGTGCTCAGCCAGTCGGCCACCACGCGCCTGGTCACCCGCCTGGAGGACCGCGGCCTGCTCGCGCGCTACCTCTGCCCCACCGACCGGCGCGGCATCTACACCGAGGTCACCGAGAAGGGCCACGAACTGCTGGCGCTCGCTCGCCCCACGCACGACGAGGTGCTCACCGCGTCACTCTCCGAGGCCTCCGAAACGCCGGAGCTGAAGCCCCTTGTCGACGCCCTGGCGCTGCTCTAACTAGGCTCACCCACATGGCCGACACGCAGTACGAAGACCTGCTCCGCCACGTCCTGAAGGAGGGCGTGCGCAAGGAGGACCGCACCGGCACCGGCACGCGGTCGATCTTCGGCCACCAGCTGCGCTACCCGCTCGCCGCGGGCTTCCCGCTGATCACGACCAAGAAGGTGCACTTCAAGTCGATCGCGTACGAGCTGCTGTGGTTCCTGCGCGGCGACAGCAACGTCGCGTGGCTGCAGGAGCACGGCGTTTCCATCTGGGACGAGTGGGCCGGTCCTGACGGCGAGCTCGGCCCGGTCTACGGCGTGCAGTGGCGCTCCTGGCCGACCCCGGACGGCGGTCACGTCGACCAGATCGCCGAAGTGCTTCGGACGTTGCGGGAGAACCCGGACTCGCGGCGGATCATCGTGTCCGCGTGGAACGTCGGCGAGATCGCGCAGATGGCACTCCCGCCGTGCCACGCCTTCTTCCAGTTCTACGTCGCCGACGGCAAGCTGTCGTGCCAGCTCTACCAGCGCAGCGCGGACCTGTTCCTCGGCGTGCCGTTCAACATCGCCTCCTACGCGCTGCTCACGCACATGATCGCCGCCCAGACCGGGCTCGGCGTCGGCGACTTCATCTGGACCGGCGGCGACTGCCACATCTACGACAACCACGTCGAGCAGGTCGAACTGCAGCTCACCCGCGAGGCGCGCGAGTTCCCGACGCTGCAGATGGCTCCTGCTCCGTCGTTGTTCGACTACAAGTTCGAGGACTTCACGATCTCCGGCTACGACCCGCACCCCGGCATCAAGGCTCCGGTGGCGGTGTGATCGGCCTGATCTGGGCCCAGGCGGCCAACGGCGTGATCGGCCGCGACAACGCCATTCCGTGGCACATCCCCGAGGACATGAAGCACTTCCGCGAGACCACGGCGGGCGCCGCGGTCCTGATGGGCCGCCGCACCTGGGAGTCCTTGCCTCCACGCTTCCGCCCACTGCCCGGCCGCCGCAACCTGGTGCTGTCCCGCTCGCCCCAGGAAGGCGCCGAGACGTTCTCCTCGCTGGAGAAGGCGCTCGCGGACGTCACCGGCGACCTGTGGGTGATGGGCGGCTCGGCGGTCTACGCGGCCACGCTGCCGTTCGCGGACCGCGTCGAGGTCACCGAGATCCGCGAGGTCTTCGAGGGCGACACGTACGCGCCGAAGATCGACCGCGAGCCGGTGAGCACCGGCGAGTGGCAGGAGTCCAAGAGCGGCCTGCACTTCCGGTTCGTCAGCTACTAGCGCCGGCCGCCGGGCACCCACTCGTGGACCTCGACGGCGTCGTACCGATCGCCGGTCAGCACCGCCGCGGGATCTTCGGACCTGACCAACGCCGCCGTGCCCAGCCACAGAGCACCGTCGTCGGACAGCAACGGCCCATACGCGACCAGGCCATCCGCACGCGCCGGCTGAAGATCGACGGGTTCGCCCGACCCGAGCCCGAGCACCAGGTGCCCACCGCCGCCCGGGAAGTCCCACATCGTCCGCCCGAGCACGTTGCGCCACCTGCGCACGAGCACGTCCCGGTAGGCCCCGGCCTGGTAGCACGGCTCCTCGAACGCGAACGCACGAGCCGCCGCGGCATCAGGCACGTCAACGATGTGCACGCTGCCCGTCAGCACGTCGCCGTCGAACGTGGGTCCACGGGCGATCAACGAGAACCGGTCCATGTACGACCAGTGCTCCTCGATCAGCTTCTCCCGCAACGGCAGCGATCCGGGCCTGTCCCGGTGGTGGCAGAAGAACTCCATCTACCTGCGCCGCGCCCGTGCGTGCCACGCCTCGACGATCAACTCTTCCAGCTCCCCCACCTCGATGTGCTCCAACCGCACCAGGATCGCCGGATACCCGTTGAAGTGCGGCGTCGTGAAGTAGACCGTCCCGTCCGAGGCCAGCAACGCCTCCTTGGCCCCGAGATCCGGCACCCGAGCCGCCAAAATGGGCCCGGACGGCGCGGCAGCCCCCATGGCCGCGAGGTCCGTCTTGCGCAGCGGCCGTTCCCACACGAAGAGCTTGTCCTTGACCCTCCAGTCGACGACGCCCTCCCGCACCCGCTCCGTCACGTCGGGCATGGAGGTGGCGATCCGGCGCACGTCGTTCCAGGTGGCCATCACTAGCTCCCTACAGGTGGTCCGGCGGACGCTGCTGCTCGGCCAGGAACCGTTCGAACTCGGCGCCCAGTTCGTCCGCGCTGGGGAGGTCGGTGTTCCCGACAGTCTGGATGAAAGCGTCGTACTGCCGCTCGAGCGCTTCCACCACCTGGGCCACTTCCTCCGACTCCGCGACCTGCCGGTGGATCTCGGCGTCAGCGGCCTGGGCCGCGTCGATCAACGACCCGATCGGCAACGCCAGACCGGTCGAGCGGGCGAGGGCGTCCAGCAGCGTCACGGCGGCGGTCGGGTACTGCGACTGCGCGAGGTAGTGCGGCACCTGGGCCGCGAAGCCCATCGCGTCGTGACCCGCCTGGCCGAGCCGGAACTCCAGCAGCCCGGACACGTTGCCCGGCACCTGCACGCGGTTGAAGAACGGCTGGTACTCCGAGACGAGCTCGGGCCGCGTCGCGTGGCCGATGACGTTCAGCGGACGTGTGTGCGGCACACCCATCGGGATGCCGTGGAAACCGACCGTCAGGCGCACGCCCCAGCGGTCGATCAACGAGCGGACCGCGAGCACGAACGCCTCCCAGCCGCGATCCGGTTCCGGGCCGGTGAGCAGCAGGAACGGGTGACCGGCGCTGTCCCACAGCAGGTGCACGACCAGCTCGGGCGCGGCGTAGTCCTCCCAGTGGTCCGTCGCGTAGGTCATCAACGGGCGGCGCGAGCGGTAGTCGATCAGGCTGTCGAGGTCGAAGCGCGCGACGACACGGCTCTCCAGCGTCTCCAGCAGGTGCTCGGCGAGCAGACGGCCCGCGGCACCGGCGTCCATGAAGCCCTCGAAGTGATGCAGCAGCACCGCACCCGTGAGGTCCGGCACCTCCGAGTCCACCTCGTACAGGTTCTCCGGGTCCAGCACCGCATTGCCTCCAAAACCGTCGTTTCACTCTCGTCCCAAGCCAACCACGTGGACACGAGACTGATTCCGCACGGGTCGATTAGCCCACACGGATCACGTGAGCGCATCACACCAACCCGCGGAAAGGCGCTGATTCCGCACCGGTCGATTAGGCCACACGGCTCGTGTGAGCGCATCACCTCACGGGTACACCAACGCCGTGGACAGGCGCTGGGTGACGCGTGGAGCTCTGGTCGTAGCCGTCTTCATTCTCCTCGGCGCGGCGCTGTACGTCTTCGGGCAGTTCAAGCCCTTCGGTCCCTTCGGTGACGAGTCGATCGACCGCAGCCAGCCCGCGATGCTCAAGTCGGTGCGGGACCTCAGCCAGTACCACGCGGCGGCGGGCGAGTTCCAGGTCGTGCTCGACATCGAGAACGACGTGAAGTGGGTACCCGCGGCACTCGCCGGCGAACGCACGCTGTTCGTCGCGGCCGGATCGGTGAACGCCTACGTCGACCTCGGCTCGCTGAAGGACGACGGGCTGATCCTGTCCCCTGACCGCAAAACGGTCGAAATCCGCCTGCCGAAGCCGCAGCTGGACAAACCGAACCTGCACCACGACCGGTCGTACATCTTCAGCCAGCAACGCGGGCTGATCAACGACCTGCAGGCGCTGGCGGGACCTCCCGACCAGCAACGGTTCTACCTCGCCGCCGAGGCCAAGCTCACCGAGGCCGCGCAGAAGTCGGAGTTGTTGAAGCGCGCCGAGGACAACACCCGCGTGATGCTCACCGGAATGCTGCAGTCGCTGGGATTCCAGGTGAAGGTGCTCGGCGACTGAACCTTTCCCGCAGCGGCGGCGAACTTCCGGGTGAGCCTGTCGTCGCGGGATAGGATCCGTTGGTGGAAGACGATCTGATGGCCTGGGCACCGGCTGCCGGTGCCGCGCAGGCACCCGAGGTCGCGTTGCCCGGCTACAGCGGATTCCGCGTGATCGCGCAGGGCGGCGAGGGCACGATCTACCGCGCGCGCCAGGACGGTCTGGGCCGCGACGTCGCCGTCAAGGTCCTGCAGGTGACGGATCCGGCGACGGTGGTCCGCTTCCGCCGCGAACTGGCCATCACCGTCGAGCTCGGCCGCCAGCACCCGCACATCGTCACCGTGCTCGACACGGGCACGCTGCCGGACGGCCGCCCGTGCATCGTCATGGAGTACTACGAACGCGGCTCGCTGCACGACCGGTTGCGCGCCATGGGCCCGTTGCCCGTGCCGGACGTCGTGTCCGCGGGCATCGCCGTGGCCGACGCGCTCGCGTTCGCCCACGGCCAGAGCATCCTGCACCGCGACGTGAAGCCCCAGAACGTCCTGGTGCTCCCGACTTCCTACGTGCTGGCCGACTTCGGCATCGCCCGCGGCGCCGACGCGGGCCACTCCGCGTCGCTGCAGATGGTCAGCTACCGCCACGCGGCCCCGCAGATGCTGGAGGGCGCCACCCCGTCGTTCGCCGACGACATCTGGTCGCTCGGCTCCACGCTGTTCACGCTGCTGGAGGGCAAGCCGCCGTTCGCCTCCGACAACCCGGACGAGGACACGCTCCTCTCCTACGTCGGCCGCGTCTCCCGCGCCGAACCGCGTTCCCTGACCCGGTTCGACGTGCCCGCGGCCCTGGTCGCCGTGATCAACCGCTGCCTGCGCAAGGACCGCGCGGAACGCTTCGGTTCGGCGCTGGAGCTCCGCGACGCCCTGATGGCCGTCACCGCGGCCACCTCCACCGCGCCGGCTGTGTCCGTTGTGGACCCGGACTCGACCGCGATGCTGGGCGAACGCACGGTCTTCTTCCCGGAGGGCCCGACCGAGGCGCCCGGTTTCGGCCCGCGCGGCTTCGTCCCGGAACCGGAGCCGGAAGCCGAACCCGAGCCGGAACCCGACAACTCCTGGCGAGGTCAGCTGGAGGACCTCACCTACCGCCGCCACGACGTCATCACACCGCCTCCCCCGCCTCCGGTGGCCGTGCTGCCGTCGATCGAGCTCCCGCCGGTCGAACCGATGACCGCCCCGGTCCGCAGGAGCAAGCGCGGCGGCGTCCTCGCCCTGCTCGCCGTGGTGGCGGTGACCGGCGGCGTCGTGGCGGGCCTGCTCCTCAACCGCCCTGACGGCAAGCAGTCCCAGCCCCCGGTGACCACCACGATCCCGGCTCCCGCCACGGGTTCCACCGACGCGGGCCCGCCCCCGAACGCCGATCCGAAGTTCGTGCCGGTGCTCAAACGCGCCGAGTACCACGGCAAGGCGATCGAGCTGGAGTGGTCGGACCCGAGCGACGGCCGGGCCCAGTTCGTGGTGATCGACGTGACGGGCCCGACGGGCGTCCCGCTGATGCAGGTGACCGGCGGCGCCACCAAGTACGTGGTCGAGGACGGTGGCGGGCAGCGCCGTTGCTTCCAGATCGCGGCGTTCGGCGACAACGGCGAACGCGGCAGCTCGGCGAAGGTCTGCGCCAACAAGAACTAACCCCGGAGGCACCCATGTCGACCAGGAACAGGTTCTCAGGCACGGCAACGGGTTCTGTCCTGCAGACCGGGGTGGTCGAGGGCGATGTGCACGTCATCTCCTACGCCCGCAACGACGAGATCGGCGTCATCCTCAAGCACGAGGAGGACGAGGTCCGTCTGAAGGTCCACACCGAGACGTGGTTCTACGTCACCGTCGTCGACCGGTCGCACCGCACCCGGCTGCTCCAGTTCGGCGTCGAGAGCGCGGCGGCAGGCCTGAAGTGGGAGATCATCCACGAGGGCGCCGCCGTCACCGACGCCACCCTCCCGGCGGGCGGGCAGGTGCAGGTGCGGCTGGTGGTGCACTGCGGCAGCACCGCGCCCATGGCCGGCACGGACGACCTCAGGGTTCTCGTCGCCGACAAGGAACTCGCCCCCGACGCGCGGGTCTGGTGGCTCAGCAACACCAAGCGGATCATCGTCGAAGCCGTACCGGCGCTGTCCGTCGCACTCGCGCAACCGCAGGGCACGGTGTCCTCCCGGGGCACCTACAACACCGTGCTCGAACTGGCGAACACCGGCAACACCGACCTGCACGGCGAGTTGGAGGTCTCGGCCGACTTCGACCGGACCAAGCGCTCGTCCTGGCTCCCGTCCCGGAACTTCCGGTTCGCCGACGAGTCGTCGTTCGACCTCGGCCTGGGAGATCCGCCGAGCAGCCGCCGCGTCCGGATCACCCTGCCGAAACCCGGCTGGCTCGACCGGACCTGGCGAATCGCGCTGTCGGTGACCCTGTCCCGCGACGACGTGGAACCGGATCCGCGCTGCCTGACGATCGAGCAGTCCGGTCTGCTGTCCAGGCTGACCTCCTGGGGCGAGATCACCGAGAACCGCAAACGCCGCACCCTGGCCGGGTGGGCGGTGGTTCCGCTCGCGCTGGGCGTCGCGTTCGGGGTGATGATCACCGGCCGGTCCAGCGAAGCCGAGGCGCCACCGGTGCAGGCGGGCGCCGCCACGTCGTCCGCACCGGCCAGCGAGGTCGCCACGCCGGTCGAGTACTCCGCGATGCCTTGCGAGGCAGGCACATCGGTGCTCGTGCTGCACTCGCTCGAAGAGTCGAACACCGCGGCCCACGTCCGCACGCTGCTGGACTACGAGACAACGATGATCGAACAGCGCCGGCCAGGAGTGGAAGCTCTCAAGGACAAGACGGCGAAGGTCACCAGGAGAGACGCCACCTGCCCCGCGGTCCTGGGCGGGGAAGGTCCCGGCAAGAACACGGACGAGAGGTTCACCCGTTTCGTGTGGGTCGGCCCGTTCCCGTCTGATGACGCCGCCGGCATGTGCGAGAAGCTGGACAAGATCGCCTGGAAGAACTGCCTACCCGTCCACGTGGCCTGATCCTCACCGCCGGAACAACGGCCTCGGGTCGATCGCCCACACCGCCTTGCGCCACCAGGAAGCCTTGCGCCGCACCGCTTTCCGCACCTGCCGGGCGAGCCGCCAGCTGTGCTCGACGCGTTCCGGCCGCGGCGCGAACGCGGCCTGGTCCACCAGCACCGCGAGCCGGGCGCCGGCCTCGCCCCACTCCCGTCCCACGTCCGGCACGGTCCGGTTCGCCCGCGGCCGCAATCCCGCCAGCTGCAACGAGTCCAGCACCTCGTCCCACGCCCCGACCGGCCCGGCCGCCCGCAACCGCAGCCGCCGGGAAGTCCGGGCCACGTACAGCGCCACGAGCAGCAACACCGGCGCGAACACCCAGAACGGGAACCCGGCGGGCGCGACCGGAGCGGCCTGCACGTCCGGCTGCACCGCGGTCGGCTGCACCAGCGGCGGCACCGAAGGCAGCGACGTCGGCGTCGGCTTGGCCGTGGTGGACGCGAGCCGGTTCAGCACCTCGCGCTTCGAGGCCGCGCTGGGCCCGCTGCCGTTGCCCGACACCGGGTCGAACGCCACCCAGCCCCACCCGCTGAAGTACACCTCTGGCCAGGCGGTGGCGTCCGCGGCGCGCACGATCCGCTCGCCGTTCTGCTCCGGCACCGGCTGAAACCCGACCACGACCCTCGTCGGCAACCCCACAGCCCGCCCCAGCACGGCAAAAGCCGAGGCGAACTGCTCCGCCGTCCCCGCCCCGGCCCCTGCCTCACCGGCGGCACCGAACAGGAACGTCTCCAGCCGCGCGTAGGACGACCCGACCGGCGCCTCGGCATCCGGACGCCGGTTCAACCGCACGACCTGCTCCAGCGCCACCGCCTTCTCGTACGGTGTGGCCGCGTTCTGCGTCGCCTGCCGCGCGTACTCCGCCAGCGTGAACGGCAACCGCGGCAACGCCGTGTACCGAGTCGCATCGGCAGGCACCGCAGCCGACGCCAAGTCCGTGTCCGCGGGCGTCTCCAGCACACCGCGAACCGTGTAGCTGAGCCCGGTCTTCAGCCCTTCCGCCACGACCAGCGAGCCGGTGTCGGGATCCACCATGGCATCGCTCAGCGACACCGCCTGCGGCTTCCCCACTCCCGGCAGCCACTCGCCCTGCAGCCCGGTGATCGTCAGATCGACGCTGGCGTCCTGGAACTTCCCGCCCATGGGCAGATCCGGCGCCTCCACCACACCCAACGGCCCGTAAACCGACGCCGCCTCCCACGACGCACCCGAGTACCGGCTCAACGTCACCAGCCGCACCGGCACCTCGGGCCCGCGCATCCGGAACAGCTCAGCGTCACCCGCCGCGGCCCACGCGGCGAGCTGCGGCAACGGGTTCGCGATCGCCACCTCGGTGACGGGCGGCGTGACGAGCTTGCGCGGCTCGAACCCGTTGGTGGGCAACACGAACGCCACCAACGTCAGCGCCGCCAACATCACCGCCGGCACGGCGGGCGGCACCACGGGCCCGCGCCGGTCGATGATCAGCCAGCCCAACGCCAGCAACACCACCAGCACCAGCGCGACCAAACCGTACCGATCAGAACGCCCCGCGGTGAGCAACGCGGCCGACACGTACAGCACCGCCGCGCCCAAAGCCGGAACGAACAACGCCGTCCCCCGCTTGGTCACCGACAGCACCGTCCCGACCGACACACCGATGATCAGCAACAACCCGGGCACCAGCAACTCAGGCGTCGCCGGAGCCGGCCGGGCGGCGGTGAGCAGCCGGGGCACGGTGTCGAGCAGCACCCAGGTCGGATCACGATCCGGCGTAGCACCGCGAGCAGCGAAGAACCCGCCCGCCATCGCCGGCACCATGACGCCGAGAGCAGCCAGCCCGGCCGGCACGATCCGCTTCAACAGCAGCGCGAGGAACCCGACCAGCGCCGCCAGTCCGAAGTAGACGAAAGCCCCGTCCCACGCCCGCGCCAGCTGCAGCGCACCGACCACCAGGACAGCGGCGACCCAGGCGTACTTCATCCCGCCACCACCAGAACCGCGCGCACCAACCCAGATCTCACCGCGCCACCACGAGGTTGGGCGACGGCGACAGCGCGCCCACCGGAAAGGCGACCCGCCAACGCAGACCTCACTGCGGCACCACCACGCACGTCAGGCGTCCGCGCCACCGTGCCACCACCGCGCGCATCAAATGCCCGCGCTACCGCGCCACCACCGCGCACACCGAGCACCCGGCCCACCGTGACGCCACCCGATGCACCAAGCACCCATGTCGCCGCATCACCACCGCGTACACCAAACACCCGCGTCACCGCGCCACCACCGCGCACACCGAGCACCCGGCCCACCGTGACGCCACCCGATGCACCAAGCACCCATGTCGCCGCATCACCACCGCGTACACCAAACACCCGCGTCACCGCGCCACCACCGCGTTCCACGAGTCGACCAGGTCCTCCGCGCGACCGCCGCTGATCACCAGCACCGACCCGGCAGCGCTCACCGGCCGCTTCTCGTCCACCACCAGGACGGTGCCGAACGCGGCCCGCCCGGCCTCCAGCACCAGCGCGGGCACCGTGGTTCCGCTGATCACGGCCACCACGTCGAGGTCGCGCACCGGCACGGTCGGCCGCCCGTCGGCGTCCTGCAGTTCCAGGTCCGCCAAAGCAGCCAGGATCGGCGCCGAGTCCTGCGTCTCCTCCAGGTCGGTGCCGCCGGACGACGTCAGCAACCGCACCGGATGCCCCTGCTCCAAGGCCGAGGTGATCAGTGATGCCGCCACCTCCACGGCTTCCTCGAACCGCTGCGCCTCCGCATAAGAAGAAACGCTGTCGTCGAGCAGCACGGCCAGATGCGGGCGCGCCGGGTCGGCGTCCTCGCGGATCATCAACGTGCCGGTGCGCGCGGAAGTCGCCCAGTGCAGCCGCCGCAGATCGTCGCCCGGCACGTACTCCCGCAGCCCCACCAGGTCCGTGCCGCCGCGCTCGACGCGTTCGTCCGCACCGACCTGGCCGCGCCGGGCACCGGACGGCAGCCCCCGCACCGGCAGCACCCGCGGCACCACCCGGACCTGCACGACCTCGCCCAGCACCGTGCGAGCCTGCGCCAGCCCGGCCAAACCCTTGCGTCGCAACGTCAACGGCCCGACGTCGAACACGCCGCGCCGCTCAGTCGGAATCGCGTAGTCGACGGCCTCTACCGCACCAGGCTTCAGCAACGGCACGTCCACCGCGAAAGGCGAGCCGGCCACCACGTCCACCGCGTCCAGCGCGACCGGCCAGCGACCGACAGCCGACAGCTCCAGCCGCCCGTTGCACCGAGCCAGCCGAGGCACGGTACGCGGACGAACCGAGCGCGAAACAGTCAGCGGGGACGCGACCAGCACCGAGACCACCGACGCCACCACCAAAGCGGTCAAGGCAAGACCGAAAGCGGCCATGCCCGCGTAACGCCACCACAGCCCGACACCGAGCATCAGCAAGCCCAGCACCACGACCCCGGTGCCGCGCAACGTGAGTCTCATTGCGCGGCGGGCTTCGGCACCGGCACGCGAGACAGCACGTCGGCCAGCACCTCGGACGTCGTGACGCCCGCCAGCACGCTCTCCCGCGTCAGCACCAGCCGGTGGGACAGCACCGGGTCCGCGATGTCCTGCACGTCCTGCGGCACCACGAAATGCCGCCCCTTCGACGCCGCGTACACCTGCGCGCACCGCACCAGCGTCCGCAGACCACGAGTCGACGTGCCGAGCCGCAGCCGCTCATCGGACCGCGTGCCCACACCCAAAGCCGAGATGTAGTGCAGGATCGGATCAGCCACGTGCAGGAGCGTTAGCCGCCCGCTGAACGCGCTCACCTCACGCGGCGACGTCACAGTGCGCACGTCCGCGATCCGCCCGGCACCACTGCCCGGACGCAGCACGTCCAGCTCGTCCTCCACCGACGGATAACCGATCGAGGTGCGCAGCATGAACCTGTCCAGCTGCGCCTCTGGCAACCGGTACGTGCCGTCGAGGTCGATCGGGTTCTGCGTCGCCACCACCAGGAACGGGTCCGGCACCGCGTGCCCGACGCCGTCGATCGTGACCGTCCGCTCCTCCATGACCTCCAGCAGCGCCGACTGCGTCTTGGCCGCCGCGCGGTTGATCTCGTCCGCCAGCACGATGTTCGCGAACACCGGACCCGGCCGGAACCTGATCTGCCCGGTCTGCGGGTCGTAGACCGACGTGCCCGTGACGTCCGACGGCAGCAGGTCCGGCGTGAACTGAACGCGCCGCGACACACCGCCCAACGCACCCGCCACCGCACGTGCCAGCGTCGTCTTTCCCGTACCCGGCACGTCTTCCAGCAGCACGTGGCCACCCGCGAACATCGCCACCAGCACCAGGTCGATCACGTCGCGCTTGCCGCGCACCGCGCTCTCGACCGCGTCTCCGAGCCGGGTGTGCAGGTCGCGGAAGGCGGAAACCTCACCGGTGTCGATCACTTTTCCTCTTCTCTGCGTACACCGATGCGCAACAGGAACGCACACGCCAGCAACCCAAGGCCACCCGCACCCGCAGGCGCGGTCCCCGCTCCGGCCGGAGCCAGCCGCGGAATGCAGCCGGGCTTGCCCTGACACTCGTCCACGATGAAGTTCGCGTTCTTCGGCGCGGAGTCCACCTGACCACCGCCGGACGCCGCGTACGCGCGCACCACGATCGAGTTGATGCCCTCTTCCAGGTCGATCTGCGCGGTGGTGGCGGAGCAGGCGATGCCCACCGAGTAACCCTGCGTCTTGTTCACGACCTCACAGCGCCCGTTGTGGCTCGCCCAGTCCGCCGGCGGGGCCATGTTCACCGTGCGCCTCGACGTCATCCGACCACCTGTGATCGAGCTGATCACCGCGGCGCCCGCGGTCGGCAACGACGGCGGAGGTGGAGGCGGCGTGGTGGTGGTCGTGGGCGGAGGGGTGTTCGGTGGCGGTGTGTTGGGAGGCGGCGTGTTCGGCGGGGGTGTGTTCGGGGGCGGAGTGTTCGGCGGGGGTGTGTTGGGCGGCGGCGTGTTCGGCGCCGTCACCGTGAACGCCGCCATGCCCGCGGCACCGGCCGTGGACGCCGTCGACGCACGCACCGTCACGTCCAGCCGACCACTCGTGCAGAACGTGGAACCCGTGCACGGCAACGACAAGTCAGCGGAAGTACCGCCCGACTGCGCCGACACCGACCCACCGCTGAACGAACCGGACCCCGTCACGGTGTAGCCGACCACAGGATCAGCCGACACAGCCGCCGTCCAGCTCACCGTCACCACGACCGCCGAGGCGGTGCGCGACTTCTCCCGCACCGTCACGCCCGCCGGAGCGGCAGGAGCACCGGGAGCGGGCGGCGGCGTCGAGGACGGCGTCCCCGGAGGCGTGTTCACCTCGGTCGTCGGCCCGTTGTTGCCACCGGGATTGCGCGGCGGCTTCGTCGGCTCGTTCGGGTTCGGCGGCGGGGGCGGCGGCACCGACGGCGGCGGCGAGCGGTCCGGGTCCTTCACCGGCAGCTCGGGGCTGCGGATCGTCAACGACCGCGTCGCGCCGTCGGTGTCGACCAGCACACCGGTCGACGAGCCGGGCACGTTCACGAACAACCGGCCGTCGTCGAAGATCAGCTCGGGGTCGTTCCCACCGGACGTGCGCACGTCGTCGCCACCGCGATGCCCACCGCGGTCGAGGACGATGACCTTGCCGGATCCCTTGCACGGCACGTAGACCTTGTCGCGGAACACCGCGGGCCGGCCCGGCTTCGGACAGCCCAGCGCACCCACGTCGACGCGCATCACCTGCCCGTCCACCACCAGCACGACCACGGACGAGTCCGGCACGGACGCGGGCACGAGGTCCGTCGGCGCGCTCTGCGCCGCGATCACCTCGGAGTCCGTGCGATCGGTCGACGACGACACGTCCTCACCGGTGCCGTCCCGCACCACGACACCGCCGTCGAGACCGATCAGCGTGACGCCCTGGTCGTGCGGCACCAGTACCGTGCGCGGCCCGGCACCCGTGACCTGCCGCTGCGACCGCTCCTGGAACCGCTCCTCGTCGTCGGACCAGTCGAGCGACCGCAACGTGCCGCCGTGATCGACCAGCCACAGCACGCCGCGCTCGTCCACCACGGCGTCGGCAAGCGGTTGCCCGGCCTGCCAGGTCTGCCCGACATCGGCGAGCGTCAACGGATCCGCGGTGTGGATCGTGCCGGACGCGCGGTCGACGACGAACACCATCCCGTTCGACACCAGCACCTTGCTCGACGCTCCGGGAGGCGCCTGCCGACGACCAGAGGCCAGCAACGTCGCGAGGTCGATCACGGTGATCTCGCCGGTCCGCCGGTTCAGCACGATCAGCCGGCCGTCCTCCTGCGCGATCTCCAGCTGCGAGTCAGGACCGCTGATCTGCAACCGCGTCTGCGGCTTGCCCGACATCGGGTTGACCTGCACGACCTCACCGCGCTGATCGTCGCCCAGCCAGGTGAGCCCGTCCGACACAGCCACCTGCGTGCGCGAGATGCCCTGCCCGAGCGCGGCGCCCGCGAGCACCAGAACTCCCAGCAGTGCCGCGACGAAACTCGCCGATTCCCGCCCTCCACCGGAGATAATGCGTCTGATCCGGTGCCACCAAGCCATGCGCGCCTCCCTCGCCCGCCGGGGATGCTAACCCCCGGCTATGACAACTTCGGACGGTGCACGGTTCCCGGATCGCCCGGTCAGCCGACTGGCAGACATCAACGAATGTAATGACGGGGTCTGACAGTTTTGAAAACCGAATGGCGCTACCCCGAACTGATCAACGCATAGGGCAGAGTGGGTGTATGGAGATCCCTGGCATGGGTCTGGCCAAGCAGGCGCTCAACATGGCCGTAGACACCACCGCGACCGTCGCCGCGGTTCCCGGCCGCGTGCTCGACCTGATCGGCGAGGTCGAGCAGCTCGTCCGCAAGGTCAGCGGCACCGTGGACGCGATCGACGGCATCGTCAAGAAGGCCGACGCGCTCGTCGAGCGCACCACTCACGTCGTGGCAGACGCGGAGAAGGCCGTCGACGAGGTCCGCGCGATCACCGCGAGCGCCGGCGACATCACGGAACGGGCCGCGCAGGTCGTCACGACCGCCGGCCACACCGCGCACACCGCCAACGAGCTGATCAGCATCTACGAGCCGATCGCCAAGCAGGCCCAGCCGCTCGCGCAGCGGTTCGTGGAGGAGCTCTCGCCGCACGAGGTCGAGGCCGCGATCAAGCTGGTCGACGAGCTGCCGGTGCTGACCGAGCACCTGACCAGCGACATCCTGCCGATCCTCGCGACGCTCGACCGGGTCGGTCCCGAGGTCCACCAGCTGCTGGAAGTCACCAGCGACATGCGCCAGGCGATCCTCGGCATCCCCGGTTTCGGGTTCATGCGCCGCCGCGGCGAGAAAAAAGAAGAGGAAGAAGGTGTGAAGGCGGATGAAAACGGGTAGCCCACCCGAATGACCGCCGACACCCGCGCCGACAACCTGACCTGGTGGCTGCTGAGCAGCATTTTCTGCCTGCTGGCCTTGATCAACCTCGGCCTCGCCGTCACGGAGAGAACCAGCTGGCCCTACGCGCTCGCGGCGTTACTTCTCGCCGCGAGCGCGTGGAGTGCCAGACACGCCCTCAGGCCTTCCCCGTCGTCTGATGCGTCAGGTTCGACGCCGCTCCGAACCGGAAGGCCCGCACCCGATAGGTCGCGGTTTTCTCGTCTGGGAGTGTGATCACGCCGTACGAGGTCGTGTCCGGGTCGAGCTGCACGGCGACGCGGTAGTCCGCGGCACCGGCGGGCTTGACCTCGATGAGGTACCCGTCCTCGTCCGCCGCCTGGTCCTCCCACGTGAACAGGATCCCGTTGGCGTGTTTGACCTCCGCCTTCAGGTTCCCCGCCGCCGCCTCGGCCGACGACACGGGACGCGTGCCCTTGCCGTCCTTGCGCGGTGCCGTCCAGTCCGGTCCCTCGATCTCCGGCGTCTCGTCGCCAGGGGGCAGCGTGACGTCCACAGTGGCCGATGCCGGCCCGGTGAACGGCCGGACCCGGTAGTAGAACTGGGTTTCCGGGATCAGGTCCGGGTGCTTGAAGGAGTTCTTCGCGGGTGGCGCGAACTCCAGCACCACGTACTCGCCGTCGGCCGCGTTCGCGTACTCGACGACCTGTCCGGCCGCTCCCGCCTCCGGACGCCAGTGCAGCGTCACGTCGGTCGGTGAGGTCAGCTCGGACGTCAGCACGGGGTCCTGCTGTTCCTGGCCGCAGGCAGCCAGGAACAGCAGTCCCACCAATGAAATACGCTTGATCACTTAGCTGCTGGTCACTTGCGCCAGAACTTGATGTTGCTCCACACGACCGTCGCCGGGCCCTGACCGCTCGCGGTCCGGTACGCGCCGAACTTGTCGTAGAAGTTCCCGCCAGAGCTCGAGACCGAGTGCTTCTGCGAGCCGTTGATGTAGGTCCGGTGGGTGCTGCCGACGACGTGCACGGTGTTCACGCGCACGGTCGTGCCGACGGTCGCTCCGGTCGCGATGGTGTCGCCACCGTGCACCGCGTACAGCCGGCCGCCGCGTTCGACGGCGAGCATGAAGTACGGACCCGCACCGGGGTCGTCCTTGAACGTCTGCTTGAGACTGACTCGGGTGCCTCCGAGACTCGTGATCCGGAAGCTGCCCTCGAACTGTCGCGTGCCGCCCGTGTAAGTGGCGTACCGGCGCTCGGCACGCTGGTCGCCGGAACCGGTCGAGCAGGTGAGCTGGAACGTGAGGTCGCTGGCCTTGCCGCAGCCGCGCTGCTGAACGGTGAACGACGGCGAGTAGCTGGTCCACGGACCGGATTCAACCTGAGCCTGTGCGGGCGAACCCGACACGAGCAGACCGGTTGCCAGCGCGAACCCCGCGACGATGCGGAGTCGTTTGGACATACCGATACCTCCTCAAGACGTGCTGAGGTCAGCACGTTTTCTCAGGGGGCGGTAACGGCACTCTATCGGATAATGATCTGATGTTCGACCTCCATCGTCTCCGATTGCTGCGCGAACTTTCCCAAAGAGGAACGCTCGCGGCGGTCGCGCAGGCGCTGAACTACAGCCCGTCGTCGGTGTCGCAGCAGCTGTCGTTGCTCGAAACCGAGGTCGGCGTGCCGTTGCTGGAACCCGTCGGAAGGCGGGTGAAGCTCACTCCGCAGGCCGAAATTCTGGTGCGGCACACCGAAGAGGTGCTGACCAGGCTGGAACAGGCCGAGTCGGAGGTCGCCGCATCACTGCACGAGATCACCGGCACGCTGCGGGTGGCGACGTTCCAGACCGCGGCGCTCGCGTTGATCCCGGCGACGTTGGCGCGCATGCGAGATGAGCATCCCTCACTTCGAATCGAGTTCCAGGTACTCGATCCCGCGGAAGCGCTTTCCGGCCTCAACGCCCGCGACTTCGACCTCGTGTTCCTGGAGGAGTGGCCGGACCAGCCGGAACCCCGGTTCTCCGGGCTGGAGTACCGGGAACTGTTCCGGGACCCGATCCGGCTGGCCGTCCCACGTGGACTGGCGATCGACGAGATCGGCTCATTCCCGTGGATCATGGAAACCGAGGGCATGCCGCAGCGGATCTTCAACGTGAACTGGTGCCGCCGCAACGGCTACGAGCCGGACGTGCGCTTCTCGTCGATCGACGTGCTCGTGAAGCTGAGGTTCGTGGAACGGGGACTCGCGGTCGCGCTGTTGCCCGATCTCGTCTGGTACGACCGCGAGGTCACCGTCGACCTGCACGAGCTTCCCCCGCCGCAGTCCCGGTTGTTGTTCACTGCGGCACGGGCAGGACGAGGTCAGCATCCTGCCGTGCAGGCGTTTCGCGACGCCTTGGCGCTCTCCGCAGGGCAGCTCCAACCCCCGCCGTGATCACCAACGCGATGGCGCACAACGAGATGACGCTCAGGTGCTGCCCCAGGATCACCACACCGGCCAGCGCGGCCGCTGCCGGTTCGAGCGCCAGCACGACGCCGAACGTGTTGGCCTGCAGCGTCTTCAGCGCCCGGATCTCCAGCGTGTACGGAATCGCGGACGCCAGCAGCGCCACCAACGTCCCGAGCAGCAGAATCTTGGGCTCGAACAACTTCGTGCCAGCCGTGGACAACCCGTACGGCAACGTGAGCGCCGCCGCGATCAAGCTCGCCCCCGCGAGCCCACCGGTCCCGAGCCCGGCCGTAGCGAGCTTCCGCCCGGCCAGCACATAACAGGCCCAGAACGCCGCCGCGAACAACGCGAGCACCACACCGATCATGTCCAGGTGCGCACCCGTGTACTCGCGCACACCCAGGATGATCACGCCGGCCAACGCCAGTCCGACCCACACGAAGTCCCTCGCCCGGCGACTCAAGATCGCCGCCAGCCCCAACGGCCCCAGGAACTCGATCGTCACGGCCACCCCGAGCGGAATCCGGTCGAGCGCGAGGTAGAACGTGCCGTTCATCCCGGCCATCGTCATGCCTAGCACCACGGTCTCCTGGCGGAACTTCGGTTTCACGACCACAGCCAGCATGATCGCCGCGATGCCGAGCCTCAACGCCGTCGCGCCGGGTGCGCCGATCTGCCCGAACAGCTGACTCGCGAAGGCCGCGCCGAACTGCAGCGAGATGACCGAACCGAGGACCAGGAAGACTGCCATGCTCCCAGCCTCGTTCGTTCACTCTCTTCGGTACAGCGAATCTTTCCGAGCGATATCGTTCGGTTTTCCCGACCGTTTAGACTGGGTCGCGCAATGAGACGCAAACCTTCCTCTCCGCTCCCCCAGCGCAACGGCCTGGACGCCGCGCGCCTCAAGCTGCCGCCCGAGGGCTCGTGGCTGCTGCTGCGCGACCACCTCGTCGAACGCCTGCCCCGCGTCGCTCCCGCGCGGATCGAGGAAATGCTGCTGGAGGAACGCGTCTGGGGCGTCTCCGGACCACTGGGCATCGACGCGCCGTTCGTCCCGGACAGCTACATCTGGTTCCACCGCGACCTGCCCGTCGAGGTGCCGGTCCCGTTCGAGATCGGCGTCGTCCACCAGGACGACGACATCGTGGTCGCCGACAAGCCGCACTTCCTGGCCACGATTCCGCGCGGTCAGCACATCATGCAGACCGCACTCGTCAAGCTGCGTGACTCCCTCGGCCTGCCCGACCTCTCCCCCGCGCACCGGCTGGACCGGGTCACCGCCGGGCTCGTGATGTTCGTCGTCCGCCGCGAACTGCGCGGCAGGTACCAGACGATGTTCCGCGACCGCCTGGTTTCCAAGGAGTACGAGGCGATCGCCCCTCACTCACCGTCGCTGTCGCTGCCGTGCGTGGTCCGGTCGCGGATCATCAAGGAACGCGGCATCATCACCGCGTTCGAAGTGGACGGTCCGCCGAACGCCGAGACCCACGTGTCCCTGGTGGAGCACCGGAACGGCTTGGGCCGCTACCACCTGAAGCCGTTGACCGGCCGCACCCACCAGCTGCGCCTGCACATGTCCGGCCTGGGCGTCCCGATCGTCAACGACGACTTCTACCCGGTCCTGCGGGAACGCCCGCTGGACGACTTCTCCTCACCTTTGCAGCTGCTGGCCCGCACCTTGTCCTTTGTGGACCCGGTCTCGGGCGTCGATCGCTCGTTCACCTCGCGGTTGTCGTTGTCCGCCTGGTCATGACACGTGGGTGCGCCTGGTGTCGATCGGCTGCGGCTCCCAGACCTGGCTCATCCGCTCGCACAACCGGCGCGCCAGCGCACTCATCCCGGGATGCGTCTCGGTGAACTCCGCGACCACCCGCGCCCGGAACATCAGCCGGCCGCGCGCTGTCGTGCTGTACCAGAACCAGTCCTCGTCGACGACCCTGGCGAGATGATCAGTACCGTCGCGCTCGAAGCGCTGCACCAACGCGTTTCCCTCCACCAACCACCGAACGCAGGCGTCTTCGAGCTCACCTTCGGTTCCTCGTTCCTCGAAGTAGGCCTGTTCCGCCGCTTCTCGCAGCTCCCTCGGCGTCTCGGAAACGGTCGCGCATGTCGGGAATCCCATGCGCAGGTACACGAGCTCCGTCAGCCCATCACCGAGTGACGCGCCCTCCAGGTCGATGAACCTGGCGCCTTCCTCGGTGTAGACGTCGTTGCCGGGGCACGGGTCGCCGTGCAGCAAGTCGAACTTTCCGGTGTCCTTGAAGACCAGTTCCTGTTCTGCGTTGCCGATCTCCACGTTCATGGCCCGGACGAACCTCAGGAACGGTTCCGGGTCCGGGATCTCCTGGCGTGGCAGCTGTCCGGCGTGTTCCGGGCCTGTGGCCATGTGCAGCCTGGCGAGTCCTCGGGCGTAGTCGATCACCCAGTCCTCCTTGGGCGGCTCCGACCTCAGTCGTTCCAGCACCACCGTCTGATCGTCCGGATCGACGTCGAGGATGCGCGGGACCACGCCGGTGTGCTCAGCCAGTCGCAAGGCGGTGATCTCCCGGTCGAACGCGTCGCGGGTGCCGATCACCTGCTTGATGATCCGATCTCCGTCCGCCCAGACGTTGGAACGCTGACTGCTCGCAAGTTTCCGCACTCGACCATCCTCTTTATGTCGTCGAGTTACGTCAAGAGAGAGAAAACGCGCACGGCACCTATGGAACCTTGCTTGACCTGCGGGTTCACTCGATTGTGTATCGAATAGTCCCCTTTTTGGAAAATGATCACGAATAGAATTGGGGGTATGGACGTCGTCGGGGTTCTTGATGCTCTCGATTATCATGAGAAGCAGATTGCCTATCATCAGGCGCAGCGTCTGCATGTCCTGGCGGATTATGCGATCGCGTGTGAGGGTGACGAGTTCTTCGAGGCTGAGATCGCGGCTGCGATGAAGTGGACGACGCGGTGGACCAGTGACCAGGTGGCGATGGGGCGGGAGATGGTCACCCGGCTGCCGCAGACCATCGACGCCCTGGAGAAGGGTGAGATCGACTTCTACAAGGCCCGCGTGTTGTATGACAAGACGATGCCGCTGTCGGCGGATCACGCGGCCGAGGTCGAAGCCCGTGTGCTGGTGAAGGCCCCGGACCAGACCGGTGCGCAGATGCGCCGCCTCACCCACCGCGTCGTCATGCGCGTGGATCCCGAGGGGCAGAAGGACCGCGAGGAGATCCGCAAGGCCCAACGGTGCACCGGCATGGACAAGCTGGATGACGGCATGGCCCGCTTCTGGGCTTTCCTGCCCGGCGACACGGCCACCAAGTGCTACGAGCGCGTCGACGCCATCGCCCGCTCCGTGCGCAACCCCAAGGACCCGCGCACGCTGGACCAGATCCGCGCGGACGTGGTCGCGGACCTGATCCTGGCGACTCCGGACAAGACCAGCTCGGTGAAGACCGAGGTCTACGTGACCATCTCCGCAGCCACCCTGATGGGCCTGGCCGAACAGCCGGGCGAGCTGGCGGGCTACGGCCCGATCTCAGCCGACATGGCCCGCGAACTGGCCGCCGACGCAACCTGGCGCCGCCTGCTCACCGAACCGACCAGCGGCGAGCCTCTGGAGTTCGGCACCACCACCTACCGCCCATCCGCAGCCTTGCGGCGATTCGTGTGGACCCGCGATCGGACCTGCCGTTTCCCCGGTTGCATGAGGCCGTCGCACGAGTCGGATCTGGACCACACGATCCCGTTCCCGAAAGGCCCCACTTCGGAAGGGAACTTGGGCGCGTTCTGCCGGTATCACCACAGGGTCAAGCACCGGTCGACGTGGGAAGTGGCCCAGCGCAAACCAGGCCGGTTCACCTTCACCAGCCCGGCCGGGAAGACCTATACCCGCGAACCAGAACCGGTACTCGGCGACCTGCCACCCTTCTAAGCCATCGCCAGGTTTGTTGTTGCTACGCAACTCGCACCTGGTGACCACCTACGCACCCGACGGCCATCGCCCGCAACGGAACCCGGCCCCGCGACCACCTGCGCAAGCCGA
>NZ_JBEXPJ010000145.1:0-22919 GCF_040611995.1 Lentzea sp. NPDC006480 | reverse complement strand
ATGAAAACCATGGCGTGCGGCTCATCCCCGTACGCATAACTGCACAGCAGTGCCAGATATCCGGCGTCGATCGACCTGATCGGTTCCGACGAGCACGGTCGGGCGAAGTACCTGCACAACGGCGCCGCGGCGTACAGGATTGCCTGATGGTCACCGTCGCCGACATCCGTGCCGTGGCATTGTCGTTGCCGCGCACCACCGAACATCTCATCCGCGACCGCGTGAAGTTCCGCGTGGGCCAGATCGTCTACGCGGCCCTGTCCCGCGACGAGACCGTGCTGGGCTTCGGCTATCCGCGCGAGGAACGCGAGGCCCTGGTGGCGAGCGACCCGGTGAAGTTCGCCTTCCCCAGCCAGTCCGACATGCGGTTCCAGTGGGTGCACGCGTCGATGGCCGAGCTCGACGTCGAGGAGATGACCGAGCTCGTCATCGGCGCTTGGACCATGTGCGTGCCCAAGAAGGTCATCCGCGCCCACCTCGGTGAGGACTATCTTTAGTCAACACTGAAGCTATAGAGCAGACCGTCACGCAGTTCGGCGAAGACGCCGTCGCGATGGGCGATCGGGCGAAACCCCTCCAGCACGCCGAACGGCAGTTCACGCTCGGGATCCCACCCCTCCAACCCGGTCGCGCCGCTCACGTACAACGCGCCGTCGTGCGCCCACATCGGCCCCGTCACGCCGGGCAGCAGCGCCATCGGTGGCTCGTCCGGTTCGCCGAGCTGCAGCACGTTGTAGATCTCGATGCCGTCGCCCTCGAAGTAGCGGTCGTCAGTCCGTTGGATCGCCACGATTCCCGGCAACGGCCAGGCGACGGGCTGGTCCCACGGATAGTCGCGGAACGCCAGGAAGGTGCCCTCCGGGTCGCCGCCGGTCCGCAGCCACTCGTCGACGTCGACGACCGCGGGCGCGCCATCGGGATGCCACACCCAGCGGTGGTCCACGAACCACCGGCCGCACGGGCTTGCGGTCAGCCTCCCGTGGTACTCGGAGAAGTCCGTCTCCCGCTCGGTCAGCACGGCGCCGGTGCCGAGGTCGATCACGTCGAGCCGGCAGACGTCCGTGGCGGCGACCACGCGATCACCGGGCAGGAACGCGATCGGGAACGGGGTGGTCGTCGCCGTGTGGACGTGGTCGCGGTCCAGGCTCAGCACCACCTCGCCGGACGCGAGGTCGACCACTACGCCCAAGTTGCCGTAGTCGTTCACCACAGCCGCATATCGGCCGTCCGGTGAGGTGTGCAGCGCCGGGACCGCGTCCCGCCACGCCTCGTCGCCGTAGTCCTCGACCACCAGCGGAGACGGGCAGACGAATCCCGCGTTGAGTGCGACGAGCCCGTCCGCGGTCCGCGCCAGCCAGTCTCCCGGCAGCGGAGCGAGGCATCGATCGCTGAGAAGTTCAACATCCCACGGCACGCTTTGCCGTGTACCAAAACCATTCATGACCTCACGAGAGTGAGGCGCGGGCCGGCAACCCGTAAAGCGATTTATTCAGCGCACAGACAGCCGACGCCGCGCTCGATCCACTCCTGACCGGTCCACTCGGGGTGCCGTTCGACCAGCACCGCCTGCACCTCGGCCACCACGTCCGGGGAGTCGCGCCGGCGCCAGGTCTCGTCGCGGAGCTCGCGCAGGTAGTCCCGGACACCGCCCAGCACCTCAAGACCACCGGCGGTTCCGTGCCCCGGCACGACGATCCGGGGCGCGGCGGCGATCAGCCGGTCCAGCACGGCGATCCACGCCACCCCGGACACGTCGGTGTCGTGCGGCGGGAACCACGGGAAGATCGCGAACTGCCCGGTCTCCGCGAGGTCGCCGGTGAACAGCACACCCGCGTCCGGCACCTCGATCACCTGATCTCCCAACGTGTGCCCGCGCCCGGTCGGCCGCAACACGACGGAACGGCCGCCGAGATCGAGCGTGTGCACCCCGTCGAACACGAAGTCCGGCACCGGCACTTCGCAACCCGCCAACCTGGAAGCAATCGCACCACCGAAGCCGCGGAACATCTCCAGATAACCGGATCCCTTGCGCCGCAAGTCATCCGCCTGAGCCCGGTTCACCACGTACGAACCGGAGAACACCGAAGCCCCGAACGCGTGCTCGGGATGGAAGTGCGTCGTGGTCAGGTAGATCCGCCGCCCCCGGGCCACCTCGACAGCGAACTCCAAGACGCCGGAAGCGTTCTCAACCCCAAGTCCCGTGTCCACCACGAGAACAGCGTCCGCGCCGCCGATCACCCCGATGTTCGGCACCAGGCCAACACCGGAATTCGGAATCACCACAACATCAGGAGCGACCTCGACAGCGCCGGAGACCTGGACGACAGGGTCAGGAAGGTTCATGCCCCCACTCCACCGCCACACCCCGCCGCGCGTCCAAGACCAAGAACGCAGGCCCGATACCCGGCGAGTATCGTGCCTGCTCATGGAGCTGCGAACCCTGCGCTACTTCGTCGCGGTCGCCGAGGAGCGCCACTTCGGCCGAGCCGCCCAGCGCCTGCACATGAGCCAGCCACCGCTGAGCCGCGCGATCAGGCAGCTCGAAACCGGCCTCGGCACCACGCTGCTGCACCGCTCCCCCGCCGGCGTCACGCTCACCGAGTCCGGCCACACCCTCCTGCGCGAGGCGAAAGCCTTGCTGGAGCACGCGGATCGCATCAAAGCCACCCTCGCGAAGACGACCATCACCGTGGGCATCCTCGGCGACAACAGCGCCGCCGAACTCGCGAAAGCCTTCCGGGACAAGCATCCCGACGTCGAGATCCGCATCCGCGAGGCCGACCTGACCGACCCCACGTGCGGTCTGCGCACCAACCAGGTCGACATCGCCCTGACGCGCGGCCCGTTCGACACGAACGGCCTCAAAACCCTGGTGCTGCGCCAAGATCCGATCGGCGCGGTCCTGCGAGCGGACGACCCGCTCGCGAACAAGACCCACCTCACCACGGACGACCTGGACGACCGCGTCTGGTTCCAGTTCCCCGAAGGCACCGACGAGATCTGGCAGAGCTTCTGGAACGGCGGCAAACCCAGGCAGGGCCCCACGGTCCGCGCGGTGCAGGAGTGCGTCCAGTCCGTGCTCTGGAACGGCACGGTCGGCCTGGCCCCACTCGGCCACGACCTCGGCAGCGAGCTCAGAGTCGTCGCGATCCAGGACCTGCCACCCAGTCCTGTCGTGCTCGCGTGGACCAAGAACGACGCCCTGACCAGGGCGTTCGTCGAGACGGCGACCCAGGTGTACCGATCCACCTGACTTTACAACTAGCGCCCTCTTGTCAAACCCGTTTTACATCTCATACGGTTTTGTAAAACGGGAGGAGCGCGCGATGACAGGCACCGTGACACCTGGGTCGACCGAGCAGTGGAAGGACGGCAAACGCTACCTGTGGCTGATCGGCCTGGTGGTCCCGTCGCTCGCGTTCGTGGCGCTGGGCATGCACGCGCTGACCGGCTGGGGCGTCTGGCTGTGGACCGGCCCGATCGTCGTGCTCCTCATCGTCCCGGCCATCGACCTCCTGACGGGCCTGGACCGCTCCAACCCGCCCGACGAGCTGATCGAGGCGCTGGAGCAGGACCGCTACTACCGCTGGATCACGTTCCTGTTCCTGCCCATCCAGTACGCGGGTTTCGCCGCCGCTTTCTACGTGATCGCCACCGGTGATCTGTCCGTTGTGGACAAGATCGGGCTCGCGGTGTCGATCGGTGCCATCGGCGGCATCGGCATCAACACCGCGCACGAGCTGGGGCACAAGAAGGAGAGCCACGAGCGCTGGCTGTCCAAGATCGCGCTGGCGCAGAGCTTCTACGGCCACTTCTACATCGAGCACAACCGCGGCCACCACGTCCGGGTCGCGACACCGGAGGATCCCGCCAGCGCACGGGTCGGCGAGAGCTTCTACCGGTTCTGGCCGCGCACGGTCGCCGGCTCGGTGAAAAGCGCGTGGCGGCTGGAGAAGAAGCGCTATGCCCGGCGCGACCGGCACCCGTACCGCATCGGCAACGACGTGCTCAACGCGTGGCTGATGTCCGCGGTGCTGTGGGGCGCGATGATCTGGTGGCTGGGCTGGGGAATCCTGCCGTACCTGGTGCTGCAGGCGATCATCGGCTTCTCGTTGCTGGAAGTCGTGAACTACATGGAGCACTACGGCATGCTGCGGCAGAAGGCCGGGATTCCCGGCCGCGTCCGGTACGAGCGGGTGAACCCCAGCTACAGCTGGAACTCCAACAACATCGCCACGAACGTCCTGCTGTACCACCTGCAGCGGCACAGCGACCACCACGCGAACCCGGTGCGGCGCTACCAGACCCTGCGCGACTTCGAGGAGTCGCCGGTGCTGCCGACCGGTTACGCGGGCATGATCCTGCTCGCGCTGGTGCCGCCGGTGTGGCGCCGCGTCATGGATCCGCGCGTGCTCGGCCACTTCCACGGCGACATCGGCCTCGCGAACATCCACCCGCCGAAGCGCGCGAAGGTCCTGGCGCGCTACCCGCAGCCGAACACGCCGCACCACACCGCGCGGGAGACCATCACCACGCTCGACGGGGATGCCGCCGGTGGCCGTTGTCCTGGCTGCGGTTACGTTTACGACGCCGCGGTCGGCGCACCTCGCGAGGGGTTCCCGGCCGGAACGCCGTGGTCGGCCGTGCCCGACTCGTGGTGCTGCCCCGACTGCGGGGTGCGGGAAAAGGTCGACTTCGTCTCCATCGGAGCCACATGACACTGCGCGACGACATCGTGAAGGTGACCGCCAGGCTCATCACCGAGCAGGGCTGGCAGGCGGTCACCATGTCGCGGCTGGCGGCCGAGCTGAACGTCAGCCGCCAGACCGTCTACAACGAGGTCGGCGCCAAACCCCGGCTCGCGGAGGCGGTCGTGCTCACAGAGCTCGACCGCTTCCTCACCGTGGTGACCGATGCGTTCGACCAGCACCCCGCCGACGTGCTCAAAGCGATCCACGCCGCCGTCCGGAACGTGCTGGAACTGGCGCGCGACAACGCGTTGCTGCACGCCGTGGTGTCCGCGACGCACGGCGCGAACACCGAACTGCTGCCGTTGCTCACCACCCACACCGACGGCCTGCTGGACGCGGCCAAGTCCGTGGTGGCGCGGTGTTTGAAGACCTACGAGCTGAGCTTGAAGCCTCGGGAGCTCGACATCGCGGTCGACCTGATCGTCCGGCACGTGCTCAGCCACGTGATGCAGCCGTCGAACGAACCGAAGAAGACCGCCGACGCCGTGACGTGGGCAGCCGAGAAGCTACTGGCCTAGTGCCGCGTCCAGCAGGTCGCCCAGCTGGTCGAGTTGCGCGGCCGACAGCGCGCCGAACGACTTCTCGGTGATCGCGTCGACCAGCTCCTGCCCCTCGGCCCGCAGCCGGGCACCCTCGTCGGTGAGCTGGTGGCGCACCGCACGGCCGGGCCCGGCGATCCGCTCGATCAGGCCGCGCTCGGCCATCCGCACCGCCAGCGAGCCGAACGACTGGTCGGTCTGGAACGTCAGCACCGCGAGGTCGTGCAGCGACGCGTCCGGCTTCCGGTGCAGGTGGCGCAGGGTGTCCCACTGCACGAGCGAGAGGCCGAGCGGGGCCAGGGCCTGGCTCAGCGCGCGGTGGTGGCGGTGTTGCAGGCGCTTCACGGCGAGCGCGACGTCGGGGGCACGGTGCTTCACAAGTGGCGAGCTTACCCATCTTGCTTAGATAAGCATCCTTATCTAAGGTTCCTTACATGACCTACTTGTTGCTGCACGGCGGCGGTGGTGCCGCCACGATGACGAAGTTCGCTGACCTGCTGGCCGAGCGTGCCGAGGTGCTGACGCCCGTTCATCCCGGGTTCGGCGGCACGCCGAAGCCCGCGTCACTGACCGGAGTGGCCTCGCTGGCCCAGTACTACGTCGAGATGCTGGAGGAGCGCGGGCTCACCGGCGTGACCGTGCTGGGCAACTCGTTCGGCGGCTGGCTGGCCGCCGAGATCGCGCTGCTCAGCAGTCCGCGGGTGAGTCGCGCGGTGATCGTCAACGGGATCGGCGTCGAGGTCGCGGGCCATCCCGTGACCGACATCAGCGGGTTCACGCTCGCCGAGATCCAGGCGCACTCGTGGCACGACCCGGCCAAGGCGCCGGCGGGACCGAGCCCGGACGTGCGCGCGTTGATCGGCTACACCGGGCCGTCGATGTCCGATCCGACGCTGCTCGGGCGGCTCGCGGACGTGCGGATTCCCGTGGACGTGCTGTGGGGAGAGAGCGACCGGATCGTCGACCCCGAGTACGGCAAGGCCTACGCCGCCGCGATTCCGGGGTCGACGTTCACGCTGCTCCCCCGCACCGGCCACCTGCCTCAGCTGGAGACCCCGGAAGAGCTGCTCGCCGCTCTCTAGAAGTGATCGCCGCTGGTCAGCTCGTGCTCGATGGCGTCGGCGCGGGCGACCAGGAGGGTGAGCGGCCGCTCGAACTCCTCGCGGATGCTCAGGTCCTCCAGCGGTGCCGTGTGCTTGAGCAGCGCGAGCCCGTCCACTACCGCGGCGCCACCGATCTCCGGCGCCCCGGCCAGCTCCAGGAAGCGGCGCAGGTCCACGTCGTCCGCGCGGCCGACGGGCGAGGAGATCTCCACCCACGCCTGGCCGTCCGTGTCGGGCAGGTGGTGCACCGAGACCTGCTGCGTCCGGTCGCCCGAGGTCTCCAGGCGGAACCGCAACCACTCGTCGGTCTCCTCCAGCACCTCGTGCCGGACCCGGACATAGTTGATCACTTCGGTCCACGACGTCACGCGGCACACCGTAGCGTCCGCGACCGCGCCACACCGGGATCTTCACGCCGGTCGCAGCCTCCCGTCATGAATCGTGACCACGGCGTCAGCTTCTGTTAGATGGCTGCGGTCGTGCGTCACGAGGACAGTGGCCGTCTGCTGCTCACGGGTGAGCGTCGTGATGAGGTCGATGATCGCGGCGCCGCGCTCGTGGTCCAGGGCGCTCGTGGGTTCGTCGACGAGCAGGACGGCGGGTTCGTTCATCAGCGCGCGAGCGATGTTCACGCGTTGCCGCTGGCCGCCGGAGAGCTGGTGCGGTCGTCGTTCCGCCTGGTCCGCGAGGCCGACTTTCTCCAGCAGATCGAGAGCCTTGTGCCGGTTTCGGGGTGCCATGACCTGCAGTTGCTCGGCGGCTGTGAGCGCGGGCAGCAGGTTGGGTTGCTGGAAGACGATGCCGATGCGGTGGCGGCGCATCTCGCTGAGCTCGCTCTTGGTGAGGCTCCTGGTCGGGGTGCCGTCGACGGTGACGGTGCCGTCGTCGGGCGTGACGAGGGTGGCGGCGACGGCGAGGAGGCTGGACTTGCCGGAACCCGACGGGCCGATCACCGCCGTCGTGGTGCGCCGGGGGACGTGGAGGTCGACCTCGTCGAGCGCGGTCAGCCTGCCGTCGCCGTCCGGGTAGGTGAGGGTGATGCTCTTGAGGGTGAGGCTCATCGGACGCTCCCGAGCGCGGTCAGCGGGTCGACGGTCACGACGCGGCGCACGGCCAGCGCGGCACCGAGCGCCCCGAGCAGGACGGTGGTGGCGGCCGGGGTGAGGACGGTGGCCGGTTCGAGCAGGAACGGCACGGAGTCGTCCATCGCGAGCCCGATCGTGGCGGCGAGCGCGGTGCCGATGGCGGTGCCGGTGACCAGCAGGACGAGGGCTTGGCCCAGGGCGTCTGCGAGCAGCGTGGCCGTGGAGGTGCCGAGCGCTTTGAGGACGGCGATGTCGGCGCTGCGCTGGATGGTCCAGACGGTGAAGAACGCGCCGATGACGAGTGCGGAGATCACGAACAGGAAGCCGCGCATCAGTTGCAGCGAGCCGTTTTCCGACCGGTAGGAGCCGATGGCCTGGAGTGAGCCGGCTTTGGTGACGGTGCGGGTGCCCGCTTTGGCGTCTGCCGCTTTGATGTCGGCGTTCTCGGTTTGGAGAGCGATCACGGTCGCCGGGGTGGTGAGGCTCGCCCACACGACCGGGGTGTGGCTGAAGTAGGCGTCGCCCTTGATGGCCGTGACGGTCAGGGTCCTGCCCGCGACGGCGATCTTGTCGCCTGGTTCGACTTCGAGTTCTTTGGCGGCCGGTGCGGAGAGCGTCACCGAGTGCTCGTCGACGTTCTTCGTGCCGAAGACCGTGACCGCTGTGCTCCGGTTGCCCGCCGCGGCCTTGGTCGTGCTGATGCTGAGCGGTTCGGCCAGCACGCCTGGAGTGGCGGCCCAGATCGCCTGCTGCTCCTCGGTGACGGCGGAGTCCGAATAGGACGGTCCGCCGAACGCGATGTGGTCGGCGGGCAGGTCGGTGATCGCGGACACGTTCTGCCGTTGCAGCCCCGCGGTCAGCCCGGACAACAGGCCGACCAGCAGGGTGATGAGCACGATCACGCCGCCCATCAGGGCGAAGCGACCCTTGGCGAACCTCAGGTCTCGCAGTGCGACGAACACTTCGGTGCCTTTCGCTGTGGGAACGTTGCCCACTGTCGTCGGCGGGTGCCCGTCCCACATCTGCCGCCGGACAGGATCCGTGGCGTCCGAAGAGGACACCCGAGGTTGTGTCTTTCGACAGAGGCCGGCTCCGCGCGTTGTACCTATGCTGGGAACACTGTGGACACGCTCACTCCGACCAGCCGCGTGCTGACCTGGTGCCTGCACCTGCTGGTCATCGGCCTGCTGACCCTCGCAGCAGTGAAGGCCGCGACCCCGGCCGTGGTTCTGGTCGCCCTCGTCCTGGCGCTCGTGTACGCGACCGGCCCTTTGCTGGTGCGCACCTCCCGCCGGGCAGCCCTGTGGTCGGCCGCTCTCGGCGTCGCGTGGGTGGTGTTGCTGGTCCTGACCGCTGATGCCGTGTGGCTCGCATTCCCGTTGTACTTCCTGCAACTCCACCTGCTGCCCCGCCGCGCGGGCCTCACCTCGGTGGTGGCGACCGCGGCCATGGCGATCACCGGCTTCTCCGCCCACGCCGGCACGTTCACCCCGGCCGTGGCCATCGGCCCGGCCCTGGGAGCCGCCGTGGCCGTCGCCGTCGTGTGGGGCTACCAGGCCCTCTACCGCGAGAGCGAACGCCGCCGCGCTCTGGTCGAAGAGCTCGTCTCCACCCGCGCCTCACTGGCTCAGGCCCAGCACAGCGCCGGCGTGCTGGCCGAACGCGAACGCCTGGCGAGCGAGATCCACGACACTCTCGCCCAGGGCCTTTCCAGCATCCAGCTCCTGCTGGTCGCCGCCTCACGCGCCCTGCCGGCGGACCCTTCGAAGGCCGCGGGCTACGTGGACCAGGCGCGCCGCTGCGCCGTCGACAACCTGGCCGAGGCCCGCCGCTTCGTGGCCGCCCTCGCCCCGCCCGCGCTCGACGGATCTTCGTTGGCCGACGCGCTGGAACGCCTGTGCGCCACCACCTCGGCCCAGCACCCGGTGATCGTCCGCTTCCACCTGACCGGCGACCCGTCACCGCTCCCCGCCTCGTTCGAGGCGGCCCTGCTCCGCATCGCCCAGTCGGCCTTGGCCAACACGGTCCGCCACGCCCGTGCCGGGTCTGCCGACGTGACGCTCAGCTACCTGGGCGACCAGGTGGCGGTGGACGTGGTGGACGACGGCACCGGCTTCACCCCGGCCGCCTCGCACACGGGCTTCGGCCTGCCCTCCATGCGCACCCGCGCCGAGTCGCTGGGCGGCACGTTCGCCGTGGAAAGCGCCCCAGGCCGAGGCACCGCCCTGGCCGCACGCCTCCCGCTGGCCACTACCGAGGACGTGCCCGTGCACACGACACGCTTCCCCACCGAGGACATCCGGTGACCGAACCCATCCGCCTGCTCCTCGCCGACGACCACCCGATCGTCCGCGCCGGCCTGCGCGCCGTGCTCGAAACCGAGCCCGGCCTGGTCGTGGTCGCCGAAGCCGAGACCGCGGAGGCCGCCGTCGCCCGTGCCGCCGAGGGTGACGTCGACGTCGTCCTCATGGACCTGCGCTTCAAGGGCGGCATGACCGGCGCCGAGGCCACCGCGGCCATCACCAACGCGCCCGGTGCGCCGCGGGTCGTGATCATCACGACCTACGACACCGACGCCGACACCGTGCCCGCCATCGAGGCCGGCGCCACCGGGTACCTGCTCAAGGACGCGCCGCCCGAGGAGCTGGCCGCCGCCGTCCGCAAAGCAGCGGCCGGGCACACCGCGCTCGCGCCCGCCGTCGCCGACCGGCTGGTGAGCCGGTTGCGCACGCCGGGCACCGGGCTGACCCGGCGCGAGGTCGAGGTTCTCGCGCACGTCGCGGACGGGCTGTCCAACCAGGCGATCGGCGCGCGGCTGCACCTCACCGAAGGCACGGTGAAGTCGCACCTGGCCCGCATCTACACGAAGCTCGGCGTCGGTTCGCGCACGGCAGCCGTCGCCGAAGCCACCGAGCGCGGCATCATCGGCTCGCGCCGGTGAGCTACCGGGCGTAACCCCAAAGCGTGCGGCTCGCGGCGTCCTCCAGGCCGGTGAAGCCCTCGTTCGGCACCAGCTCGTCCTCGCCGAAGTCGATGTCGGTGTCGTCCGCGGTGCCGCCGATGTCGTCCGCACCGACGGCGAACATCGCGCGAGGGTTGCCGCCCTGGTCCATCAACGTGTCGTGCGCGTTGAACTGGTCCTGGTGCCACGACCCGGACAGGTGCCCCAGCTCGTGCGCCGCGACGTTGCCGAGTGCACGGCCGACGAACCGGATCTTGTCGCTCCCCGGACCGAGGTAGGTGTTCAACGAGACCGGCGAACCCGCAGGCCCGCTGAGCAGATCGAGCTGGACCATCGCGGTTTCCTCGTGCCCGAAGTTGCCGGGGTCGATGGTCTGCGCGATCGCCACGGTCTCCACGCCGGACTCGGCGATCGTGCCGCCGATCACCACCCGGCTGACGTCCCGGCGCCCCCACGGATCGGCGTGATCACGGCTGTTGAGCAGCCGAACACCGAAATGACCGTGCAGCGCCAGGTTTTCCCGGATCGTGTCGACCGCGGCGGACACGACCGCGCTCTCGTCCTTTGTGGACAGGCCCCAGGCCGTCAGGAACCGGGACAGCGGCGAGAGCTGCTTCTCCCCCGGCGAACCCCACACCGACGTGTCGACGAGAGCGCCGTCGAAGTCCACGAACACCGTCTGCGAAGCCTTCTCGCTGCCAGGCCGGAACGCCTTGACGGTCAACGCGTACTGACCAGCTCCGTCCTCGACCCCGACGTAGTAACGACCGTCGCGCGGCGCCACGAAGTCCGCGACCGCGTTGCCACCGCCGGGCAACGGGCTCTCCTTCGGGTACACACCGGAGAAGTCCTGCTGCGAGCCCATCACGAGACGCCCGCGGCTGTCGTGCACCGCGACCCGGCGCGCCGCGCCCACCACCGACGCGCCGAGCACGTCACCGGCCTTCAGCTCGACCCCGAAGAAGTCCTTGTCTCCCTGGCCTTCCCCAGAAGCGAGCGTCAGTTCGTAGGAACCGGAAGTGTTCTGCGCGCCGGAAACGCGCACGAAGTAGTCAGCACCGACCACGAGCGGGACTTCGAGCCGGGCGTCCGTGCTCACGCCGACCGTGTCGTTGGACGCGATCTCCTTGCCGGAAGCGTCGAAAACCGTCAGCACGGTGTCGAGATCACTGCCGTCCGTGCGAGTCGCGACCGAGGTGACCCCAGCACCGCGCAACCGGTAGAAGTCCTGGTCCGCACCGGAAATCCTGCCCACGGTGCGAAGAGCACGATGCGCGGTGCCGACCCCGGTTGCGCTCGCGGTCGCTTGCGTGTCATTGGGTTCCGCGAGCTCCGGAACCACCGGCATCGTCGGATCCGCGAGCAACGACCCGGTGAACAGGGCACTGCGCCGGAAGCCGGTGACCTCCGCCGTCCACGGGCTGTCGTTGCGACCGCGCACCGAAGCAGGTTCCCGTTCGGCGTAGCTGTACGAGGGCGAAGAGGAACTGAGCACCCGCGCGCGAGTCCGAGCCTCCCGCGCCCGGGACGCCTTCGCGAGATCCGCCCGGACGGGATCCGCCAGAAAAGCCAGCACCGGATCCGGCGAGATCGGCGCCGGTGCCGCGACGGCGGTCTGCCCGCTCAGCACCAGCGCGACGACGGCGACTGCTCCCAGTAAACGCATGCATCCCCCTGCCGAGTAGATCAACCAGACCTACACCGTCAGCAGGAGGCAAGACCAGAGGTTCTGGCCGAATCAGGACAGGTGGACCGACACGGCGTAGTTCCCGTTCCGGAACTCCTCCCGGTCCCACGTCGCGAACCGCTCGACCAGCCGGAGCCCGGCCGCGGCGCACTGCGCGTCGTACTCCTCGACCGTGTACCCGCGATCGAGGCTGAACCCCGCGACCAGCACCTTCCCGACGTGCCGCGCCACCCCGGCGACCAACGCGCCCTGCGTCCCCGGCTCGGTGAACAGCGGGACGTTGCCCGCCATCACCACGACGTCGAACGTGCGTCCCAGATCGAGCAACGCCAGGTCGGACCGCACCCACGTGATGTCCGGCGCGGCCTCCCGGGCCACCGCCAGCATCGACGGGTCGAGATCCGCCCCGACCACCTCGATGCCGTGCCGGGCCAGCTCGATCGCCACTCGCCCGGTGCCACACCCGGCGTCCAGCACCGACGACGGCGCATGAGCACGTACGAACGCGGCCTCGCCGTGCACGTCCATCCCCGACTCGGCGAGCGAGTCGAACCTGCGCTGGTACTCAGCCCCGTTCCACACAACCCGAACAATAGACCCGAAGATCGGCGGATACCGGGCGTGCGAAAGCGCTGCCAAGGTCGAGTGCATGACGCGCTTTCTGCTGGCAGTGGCGTTGTTCGTGGCAGCGGCCTCGCCCGCCCAGGCCGCACCGGCGAGATGGGTCGGCACCTGGGCCACCGCGCCCTCCTCGGCCGTCCCCGGAACGGACAACGGCTACCCGAACTTCTCGCTGCGCAACATCGTGCACGTCAGCGCGGGCGGCAAGGAGATCCGCGTCCGCCTCTCCAACGCCTACGGCCGCACACCGCTCCAGTTCGGCGCGGTGACCGTGGCCCGCGCGGCCGGCCCGGACACCCCGACGGCGTTGCCCGGCACCATGCGCACCCTCACGTTCGGCGGCTCCAGGTCCATCACCGCCCCGCCCGGCTCCGACGTCATCAGCGACGGCGTGCGGCTCACCGTCCCGGCCGACTCGGACCTCCTGGTCAGCGTCTTCACCCCGTCCCCAGGCGGCCCGGTGACGCACCACAGCCTCACCATGCAGAACTCGTACTTCACCCGCGACGGCAACCGCACGTCCGACGAGTCCGGCGCCGCCTACATCGAACGCACCACCGCCTGGCACTACGTCTCGGGAGTCGACGTCCGCACCACGACGTTGCGAGGCAGCGTCGTCGCGCTCGGCGACTCGATCACCGACGGCGCCAACTCGACCTGGGGCGCGAACCTCCGCTGGCCCGACCAGCTCGCCGACCGCGTCAACACCCGCCTGGGCGTCCTCAACGCCGGCATCAGCGGCAACAGGCTGCTCCTCGACGGCGACTGGGCGGGCCCGAACGCGTTGTCCCGGCTGAACCGCGACGTCCTCACCCAGACCGGCGTCCGCTCGGTCATCGTCTTCGAGGGCATCAACGACATCCAGCAGACCCCGCACGAGACCGACCCGGCCAAGATCATCGCGGCGCTGCGGCAGATCGCCCAGCGCGCGCACGACCGCGGCCTGCGCGTGATCGGCGCGACCATCACCCCGTTCAAGGGCTGGAACAGCTACACCGACGAGCTGGAAGCCGTGCGCCAGGCCGTGAACACGTTCATCCGCGGCAGCCAGGACTTCGACGCGATCGTCGACTTCGACGCGGTGATCCGCGACCCGTCCGACCCGCGGCGCATCCGGCCGGACTACGACCAGGGCGACCACCTGCACCCCGGCGACAAGGGCTTCGAGGCGATGGCGAAGGCGGTGAAGATCGCCACGCTCTAGATCATGCCGTGGAACGCGCGGGCCGCCCGGACGTCTCTGCTCAATGAGCACCGGAATCCACCACCCGATCGGGCGGCGGAGGTTTACCGGGCTCTCGTCCGAGACATTCGATGGTGATCAATGCGATTCACCTGGTGCTAAGGGGTCAGTGCATGCGTGTCACGATTCTCGCCGCCGTTCTCGCGGTGGCCGCCACGGCCTGCGGGACGTCGACGCAGACTCCGGCTGCACAGAGCGAGTCACCCTCCCCGACCAGCACCGGACCCACCGCCGGCAGCGACAAGCAGAAGCCCGCGGTGGACGTGAAGCTGACCATGCAGGGCAAGCCCGGCCTGGGCCTGCTGGCCGCGACGAACCAGGGCAAGGCCCCGATCACCTTCCAGGGCTGGCCGAAGCTCGCGTTCACCAACCCCGCGAACCAGCCCGCCGCCATCCCGGTGGAGCAGAAGCTGGTGCCCGGCGAGGGGCCGTCGATCACGCTGCAGCCTGGGCAGACGGCCTTCGCGGGCGTGCTGCTCGACGTGGACGACGACGCCAACTCGTTCGCCATCAACGAGATGACCGCCGAGCTGCCGGGCCTGGTGCCGGCGAAGGTGACGTTCATCGGCACGGACGGCCAGCCGATCGCCGACCTCAGCAAGCTCAAGGTGAGCGAAGCAAAGGTCGGCACGATGCAGCCGGTCACGCAGGGCGTGCTGATCTTCGACTAGCCCTTCATCCAGTGGTACTGCAGGTGCACCTCCCACGGCTTCGCGACGCGGTCGAGGAACATCAGGCTGTCCATCCGGCAGTTGCAGGCGTTGCCCTCGCGGTTGTTCTGCGGATAGCTGCCGCCGATCTTGATGCCGCGCGGGTCGGTGGCCGTGGCCAGATCCGGCTCCGGTGCGCCCTCCAGCTTCCACGGATCGCCCGCGACGACGTACTTGCCGTCGATCGGCTTTCCGTTGCGGTACAGCACCATCGCGCCGGTGTCGAAGTCGAACGTCGCCGCGAGGAACACCCATTCGTTCTGCGGCAACAACTTCTGCCAGTCCTCAGCAGCCGCGAAGGTCTGGGACTCGCCGCCGTCGAGCCGACGGGCCAGCGCGACGAGCTTCAGCTGACCGTCCACCTGGATGAGTTCCAGCAAGGCACGCACGGTGTGGCCGTTGGAGTCGCCGGTGAGCACGCCCGCGAGGCCGATCGCGCCGTAGAAGTCGGCGGGGTTGGCCGAGTTCGAGTTCGGGGCCGGGTTCTGGCCCGTCATCTTCACCCAGCCCATGATCGACGCCTCGCGCGCGCCGTTGAACGCGCGGAGTGACGGCACGCCGGTTTCGCTGTAGAGGCCCGCCTTCCAGTCGTCGTTGCCGGCGACCGTCGGGTTGACCTGCTTGAGCTGCAAGGAGTTTCGGCTGCGCCAGAACGCGCCGTCCCTCACGCGCATGTCACCGCCGCCGTTGATCAGCGACAGCGTGGTGCCCGAGCGGCCGCTGTCCTGTTCCAGTGCCGAGTTGGCGCGCACCGGGTGTTCGAAGTCGTAGTACGACACCAGGTTGCGGGACAGGGTGGGCAGCACCGTGCCGAACGTGGCTTGAGCCGGTGCGGCCAGACCCACGAAGAACAACGTGGCCACACCGAGAACGAGCAGTCGTCTCATCACCGCACTCCCTTGCCCTGCACGCGAAGGTCGCGCAGCCTGCCGATGTTGTCGAACGAGCCGAAGCCGACACGCCCAGAAGCAAACGTCTTGTCCACGGCCGTCATCAACGGGTACGGCGAGCCGTCCACGTACACGGCGATTTCGCCGGTATCAGCACACTGTCTGACCCGCACGCGATGCCAGGCCGTGTCCTTCACCGCCGGTGCGGCGCCGACGGAACGCGCGGCGTCCCACTGATGATCGAGGCGCAGCCGGTCCGCGTTGTTCACGACGAAAATGCCGTTGTGCGGGTAGATCGTGTTGTCGGACGAGAGATGTGCGTAGTAGAACTCGGTGTCCGACTTGTAGCCGAACACGATGATCACGTCCCGGTTGGACTCGGACACCGGTGTGTCGAGCCGCACGGTGGCGTCGATCTGCACCGAGCCGAACGCAGGCCCCTTCTTCAGCACGGCGTACTCAAAGGGACGCCTGGGACCAGGGCGTGCGACACCCGGTTGGGCCAGCACGACTTCACGGCCGGGGAACTGCCACAACGCGGGCGTCACGGGCTCCCACGACCGAGACCCAGCGGCGCCGTGAACAAAATCGTGACCGGTGCGGCAGGAGGCGAAGGTGCGAGCACCCGTCACCTTCCAGATCTTGCCGTTCGCCTTGGCCAGCACGTAGAGCTCACCGGCGGCGTCCCGGCCGAAGCGCAGGTCCACTCGGTTCGGGTCGTTGACCAGCGCCTTCATCGTGGTCAGCTGACCACCCACGTACACCATCATCTCGCGAGTGGCGGCCATCGGCTCGCCGGTGCGCATCTCGCGTTCCTCGGCGTAGTAGATGAGCCCCTTCACGCCCTCGCCGTAGATGTACTTGCCGCGCAACGCAGGGATCTTCGACCCGCGGTAGACGAAGCCTCCCATCAAGGCGTTGCCGCTGTCGGCACACGGCCGCGACGAAGCGAGCCGGTTGTGGTCGAACGCGGTCACGGGATAGGTGTAGCCGTACTTGGCGTCGTCGGCGGGCAGCGGGAACACGCCGCAGGACGGGTCGTTCTTCTTGTACGCCCAGAAGCCCTCGCGTTCGCTCCACCCCAGGTTGGCGCCCTTGCGGACCTCGTACACCGAGTCGACGGCCTTCTCGCCGATGTGCCCCAGGAACATCTTGTGCGAACCGCCGGAGTCCCAGCTGAAGCGGTACGGATCGCGCATGCCGTACGCGTAGATCTCGCCCAGAGCTCCCGCACGAGCAACGAACGGGTTCGAGCGCGGAATGCCGTACTGCCCGTTCACGCCGTTCTTGCCGGCCGGGTCGATGCGCAGGATCTTGCCCTGCGGCAGCCCCAAGTCCTGCGGCACCGTGGTGGTCAGGCCGATGCCGCCGTCGCCCGACGCGATGTAGAGCAGGTTGTGGTCCTCGTCCCACCAGTGCGCGTTCGGGTTGAAGCCGATCTCCTGGAATCCGTGGATGAACGACGCGTAGCCGACGCGCAGGATCTCGCGGTGCGTGCCCGCGAACAGATCGGCCTTCGGATCCGCGGCCGTCCACTCGGTGATCACGCCTTGGACCTGCATGTCCGCGGGTGACGGCAGGTCGGGCTTCTTCGTCGTGAGCGCGGACCCGGTCTCGGTGTGCACGGTGTAGAACTTGCCGTTGCGCTTGAAGTTCGGGTGGAACGTGGCGAACCCGAAGCCGCTGCCCAGACCCTTGTGGTTGTGGAAGTCAGGGCCCACCACGGCACCGAGGTCCAGGTAGGCGTGCTGGACGCCGTGGTCGAGCAGGTAGAGCTTGCCGTTCATGTCCGGCACGAAGAGCCGCCCGGAACCGTCGGGCACCTCGCCGAGGTAGTTGATCCTGTTGTAGCGGCGCAACCGGGCGTCGGTCGGCGGCGGGACCGGTTTCGACTCCGGCAGCTGCGCGACCTCGGTCAGCTCCAGGCCGATGCCCGAGGCACCGGGCGTGGGCAACGGATCGGCGATCGGCGCATCCGATTGAGCCGATGCGTATGGCGCGAACAGCAGAAACAACCCCGCGAGCACGAATGTTGTGACAGCCAGGCGTGACAACCGTCTGTACATCCCCACCACCCTGTGGGCCAGGCCGTGGCAGCACGGCAGCGGAAAGCGCTTTCCATCGCGGCGGCCACCGGAATCTACCTAGCTGACAGGGTGGTTACAACCCCTCACCTCCGACCTTTGGTGACCCAGTCGTACTGTCCGCGCACCTCGTCGGCCGTCAGGGCGCGGTCCAGGAACATGAGCCCGTCCAGACGACAGTTGCAGGCGTTGGTTTCCTTGTTGTTCGCCGGATGACTGCCACCGATCTTGATTCCACGCGGGTTCGCCGCGGACGTCACATCCGGCTCAGGTGCTCCGATGACCTTCCACGGGTCGCCCTTGACCGCGTAGGCGCCCTCGACCGGCTTGCCGTCGAGGTAGAGCCCCACCGTGCCGTTGTCGAAGTCGAAGGTGCCGGCCAGGAACACCCACTTCCCCTGCGGCAGCAACGTCTTCAGGTCGGCCTTGGACACCCAGAACTGCTTGTCGCCGCCGTCGAGCCGCCGTCCCAGCGCGATCAGCTTCATCCCGCCGTCGTGGTTCTCCGCTTCCAGCAACGCCCGCGCCGCGTGGCCGTCGGAGTCGCCGGACAGAATCCCCGCGAACCCGATGGCTCCGTAGAAATCACCCGTGCCGGACGAGTTCGAGTTCCGCGCCGGCGCCTCACCGGTGACCTTCACCCACGTCATGATCGACATGCTGCGCGCCTTGCTGAACGCCTTCATCGACGCGACACCGGACGTGCTGTAGAGGCCGGCCTTCCAGTCGTCGTTGCTCTTCTTGTTCGGCTGCACCTGCTTGAGCTGCAACGACGTCTTCGAGCCCGGGAAGGCGCCGTCCGCGGTGCGCATCGCCGCGCCGCCGTTGATCAACGAGATCGGCGTGCGCGAGTCGGCCCGGCCCTGGTCGTCCTCCTTCTTCGGGTCACTGGCCAGCGGGTGCTCGAAGTCGTAGTGGTTGACAACCGCGGACGCGATGCCGGGGAACACCTCCGAAGGCGGATCGGCCTGTGCCGGTGCCGCCATCGCCAGCACCAGGCAGAGTCCCGGCAGAGCTTTCCTCATCATTGAGCCTTTCCGCTGATCCGAAGGTCGGCCACGCGGCCGATGTTGTCGAACGAACCGAACCCGACCCGTCCCGACTTCAGAGCGGTGCTGGTCGCGGTCATCAACGGCTGCGAGGAGCCGTCCACGTACACCGCGATCACGCCGGTGTCGGTGCAGTGCGTGATGCGGACCTTGTGCCACTTCATGTCCGTCACGGCGGGCGGCGCGCCGACCGAGCCGTTCCACTGGTCGTCGATGCGCAGCCGGTCGGCGTTGTCGACGAGGAAGATCCCGTTGTGCGGATAGATCTTGTTGTCCGACGACAGATGCGCGTAGTAGAACCGCGTGTCCGACTGGTATCCGAACACGATCACCACGTCGCGATCTTTCTGCGAGACAGGCGTGTCCAGCCGCACCTGGGCGTCGATGGTCACGTTGCCGAACACCGGGCCCTTGGTGACGACCGCGTACTCGTTGGGCCGCCGCGGACCAGGCCTGGCCGAACCGGCCTTGGACAGCACCACTTCCGTGCCGGGGAAGCGCCAACGTGAAGGCGTGACCGGCTTCCAGTCCTTCGCCGAGGTGACCCCGCTGACGACATCGCTGCCCGGATCGCACGCTTCCAGCGTCTGGATCGTCCCGGTGACCTTCCAGATCTTGCCGTTCGCCTTGGCCAGCACGTAAAGCTCGCCGGCCGCGTCCGTGCCGAACCGCAGGTCGACACGGCTCTTGCCGGTCAACGTCTTCAAAGTGGTGCGCTTGCCCGCCGAGTCGTACACCGCGAGCTCGAACGTCTTCGCGATCGGCGCACCGGCCTGCATGTCCTTCTCGTCCGCGAAGTACAGCAGCCCCTTGACGCCTTCGCCGTAGATGTACTTGCCCTGCAAGGAAGGAATCGCCGAGCCGCGGTACACGAAGCCGCCGATCAACGCGTTCCCGCTGTCCCCGCAACCACCGTTGGGACGGTTGTGGTCGAAGCCCGCGACCGGATAGGTGTAGCCGAACTTCGCGTCGTCGGCGGGCAACGGGTAGAGCTGGCACTTGGGATCGTTGCGGCGGTAGGTCAGGTGGCCCTCCCGTTGCCCCCAGCCCAGGTTCGCGCCCGATTTCACCTCGTAGACCGACTCGACGACCTTCTCGCCGATGTGCCCCAGGAACATCTTGTGCGTCCCGCCGGTGTCCCAGCTGAACCGGTACGGGTCGCGCATGCCGATCGCGTACAGCTCGGCCAGCGCACCGGGCTTGCCCAGGAACGGGTTCGACGGCGGAATCCCGTACTTCTTGTTGCCGCTGTTGGATCCCGCTGGATCGATGCGCAGGATCTTGCCCTGCGGCACCCTCACGTCCTGCGGCACGTCCGAGCGGTAGCCGATGCCGCCGTCCCCGGTCGCGAGGTACAACAGGCCGTCCGGGCCGAAGTCGATCTGCTGGAACCCGTGCAGGTACATCTCGAACCCGACCCGCAGCAGCTCACGCCGGGTGCCGGAGAACGTGACGGCCTTGGGATCGGTGGCCGTCCACTCGGTGATCACGCCGTGCACCACCGCGTTCGACGACGACGGCAGGTCCGGCTTGCGGTTCTTCAGCGCGTCCTTGGCCTCGGTGTGCGCGGTGTAGAACTTGCCGTTCGTCGCGAACTGCGGGTGGAACGCGACGAACCCGAACCCGCTGCCGAGCCCCTGGTGGTTGTGGAACGTGGAGCCGATCGCGGCCCGGACGTCGAGGTAGGTGCGCTGCCCGCTGCCGTCGCGGTTCAGCGTGTACAGCTTGCCGTTCATGTCCGGCACGAAGAAACGGCCGGAGCCGTCCGGGATCTCGCCGAGGTAGTTGATCCTGTTGTACTGCTTCAACCGGCTGTCCCCGGCGGCCGGCGTCGTCGACGACTGCGGCAGCCGCGCGATCTCCTGCAGCCGCACACCGATGCCGGACGGTGCGGGGGCGGGCAGGGGATCGGAGACGGGACCGGCTTGGGCAGCAGCCTGCGGCACCAGAGAAGCCGCGGTCAGAGCGAGCGCGGCGAAGACAACCGGGAGCGAGCGCCTGGACATCGCACCACCTCGTGGATCGGCTCTGGAAAGCGCTTACCACGCGGCGGCGTGCCAGACTTTACTCACGCGTGACGGGGCTCACAAGAGGCTGTCACGCCCAGTCACGCGCTGGCGGCGAAGTAGTAGCCCGCCGCCAGCACCAGTGCCGTCATCGGAATCGCGAAGGAGTAAACGGACGGCCGCACCGGCGGCGATGCCAGTACGACCTTCTGCTGGCGCTCGGGCGGCAGCCAGAGTCCGACGAGGACCTTCATGCGGCCGAGGAGCCCCACGAGCCCGAAGCCGAGCACGAAGAGGCGGTTGACCGGGGGTATGTGCGGGATCAGCGGCGCCGTGAAGGCCCACCCGACGAGCAACAACGCCGCCAGGATCGTTCTCGCTCCCCAGCCGCCGACCGCAACCGACCGGGTGGCCGTCCGGCGCACCAGGTTGACCACGACGAGAACGAGCAAGCCCGTCACGACCGCCAGCGGGAGGGCGGCTCCAGGCCCCCTCGCGACCGCCAGTCCGATCAGCGGAGCGCAGGTCAAGCCGAGCAGCAACCGCACGAACAGCAGGTAGTCGGTGATGTACAGGGCGCGCGGAACCGGTCGACGTTCATGGGCACGGTGACGACGCCGCGTTCGGCGGGCCGCGAGGTGACCACCACGCGCAGGAGCTCGTACAGCCCTTCCGGTTCCTGCTCGCGGAAGTCGAGCCACTGGTGGCGGCGCAGGTCGGCGTCGTCCTCCTCCAGTCGCAGGCTCGTCGCCAGCACGAACACCACGCGGTCGCCGAACACCTCACGCGCGCTGCGCAGAACCTGGTAGGGCGTGCGCGTGCTCACCACGACGAATGCCAGCCCAGGATCGGTCTCCTCCTGCGCGAACCCCGCCGCGTCACACATGCGTTTGACGAGCTGCGCGATGGGCAGGTCGTCCTCGTGGCACCACACCCAGTAGCTCGCCGCGGCACCGATACCGGGCGTGAGCTCCGCCAGCGCGACGAACTTCGGGTGGTAGGTGTTCCACAACCGGCCGAACCGGCGACCCCTGCTCAGCCGCACGCCTTTCAGGCGGCCCCGGATGCGGTCGTCACCGGCACCCGTCGGCATCTCCAGGTGCACGGTCCGGGAGCGCGACAGCAGCACGACCCCGGCGAACGCGACCACCCCGGCCGCGAGGAACGGCCACCTCGGGACTGGCGCGACCAACGTCTCGATCAGGGAGAACACCAACGCGAACAGGGTCGCGGAGAACCCCTCCCGCAACGACCCGGGCGACACGGTCCGTCTGGCCAGCCGCACCGCCAGGTAGACCAGTCCGCCCGCGCTCAGGGCGTTCGTGAGCGCCAGCGCGAAGGCCAGCCGGGCCATCCCGGCGTGCACCGGCACGTACTTCTGGCTGATCGCCCAGCCGTGCAGGGCGCCGAGCACCAGGACCGACGAGCAGAACACCAGCGACAGCCACAGCAGGCCCATCTGCGGCGAGAACGGTAACCGGCGTTTCGCACGCGGCACAGCTCCGTCCGCCAGGCGCTGGGCTTCGGCGAAGAACCTGCCGCGCAGGTCGTACCGCGACGTCAACTCCGGTGGCAGCCCGGTGTCGCGCACCAGCGCGGCGTGCACCGGTTTGCCCTGGGAGAGTGCGCGTTGCCACTCCCCCGTGACCCATTTCGACGCCATCGCGGCAGGTGACGCCACCACGACGACGGCATCGGCCTGGTCGATCGCGGCGTTGATCGCGGTCTCCCAGTCGGTGCGCGGCCGCAGCTGTTCGACGTCGAACCAGACCTGCACACCCCTGCTCGCGAGGACCGAGGTCAGCGCCTCGGCCGCGTGGAAGTCGCGGCGCGAGTAGCTGACGAAGATCTGCACCCGATCAATCGTGCCCTGTCACGGCCCCCAGCAGATCCCGAATGTGCGCGGTCGCCGTCGCGAACTCCGGCCGGGCCATCGTCGCGGAGTAGTCGCGCTCACCGGGCAAATCGACCTCGATGACCTCCTTGACCACCGCCGGCCGTTGCGTCAGCACGATCACCCGGTTCGCCAGGTACACCGACTCCGCGATCGAGTGCGTCACCAGCAGCACCGTCGTGCCGGTCTCCCGCCACACCCGGTGCAGCTCGACGTTCATCTGCCGACTCGCCGCGCCGACGGGAAGAACGTGGTCAGGTCACCGTTCCCGCCACGGACGAACGCACGGCTGATC
>NZ_JBEXPJ010000144.1:0-22983 GCF_040611995.1 Lentzea sp. NPDC006480 | reverse complement strand
GCCCAGTTGCTGGACCGGGGCGTAGAGCGAGCTGAGGATCGCGGCGAACGCCAGGACGCCGCCGAGACTGATGCGGCCGGAAGCGATCTCCCAGGGGATGTCCTTGGCGAGGTACCCGGGCTGGCCGTTCTTGCCGGTGCGCCAGCTGGTGAAGTACCCGATCACGCGGCGGGACTTGTCCGGACCCAGGTTCTCGCGGCCGGAGGTGTCGTAGACGCTGCAGTACGGCACGTCGACGCCCGGTGTTTTGTAGAGCCCGTCCGGCCGGCAGTCCTCATGGGCTGCGGCTGCGACGGGCGAGTTGGTCACGGCTATCACGGTCCCGGCTAGCAGTGCTAACACCGGGACCACTCTGGCGAGCAGGCGCAAGACGAGGACCTCCTGGCTAGGGCGGCGGCCACTGCGGGGAACCGTAAAATGGTCCAGACCTTTGCGTCAATAGTCGATCACTGACATCGGGTGTCAGTGATGGCGTTTTAGCGTCCTCCTCATGAGTGAGAACGATTTCGACTTCTTCCACGGCCGGTGGCGGGTGGCCAACCGCAAGATCGCCGACATCGCGGGCCGCGGCACCGAGTGGGTCGAGTTCGAGGCCACCGGCGACTGCCGGCCGGTCCTGGGCGGCGCGGCCAACATCGACACCCTCCGCGCCGACGACTGGGAGGGCATGACGCTGCGCCAGTACGACCCGGCTGGGGACGTCTGGCGCATCTGGTGGGCCTCCACCCGCGCTCCCGGCCAGCTCGACCCGCCGCTGGAAGGCCGGTTCACCGACGGCCACGGGGTGTTCTTCGGCGACGACGTGGTCGGCGGGCACGCGGTGAAGCTGCGGTTCGACTGGACGGCCGGCGACGAGCCCGTGTGGCAGCAGCAGTTCTCCTACGACGACGGTGAGACGTGGGAGACGAACTGGGTCATGAGGTTCACGCGCGCAGAGTTGAACACCGTCTGACCTGCGGGTTCAAAGTTCTTGCAAGAACCCGCGCGCATCCTGGGACTACCACCGAACTGGGGAGGTCACATGGTGGGCAAGAAAACAGCGGGCGTACTCGTGCTCGCGGCAGCGGCGCTCGTGCTCGGAGTGGGCACGGCATCCGCCGCTGGGGATGACAGTGGTCAGGGCACGCGGGTGACCGGGGTGGACAACCGGGAATCGGGCACGCGCGTGACCGCGGTGGACGACCGGGAAGCCGGCGTCGACGACCGCGAGGCCGGAACGCGGGTGACCGGGATCGAGGACCGGGAAGCCGGGATCGACGGCAAGGAGCAGTCCATCGGGACCGACGGCAAAGACCAGTCGATCGGCACCGACGGCACTCGGGTGACGGGCGGCGTCAGCAGCCAGGGCACGCGCGTCACCTCGGTGGACTCCGGCCAGCTGACCTGGTGACCGCAGGGGCCGGGACGTCACGAGACGTCCCGGCCCTTCCACGTCAGTGGTGGTGCTGGTGGACGACCGCGTGACCCTTGCCGCGGCCGATCATCCAGCGGTTCACCGGCACCGTGACCACGAAGGCGATCACCAGCGACACCGCCAGCGACGCCCAGAACAGCCAGGTCCCCAGGCCCGCGTCCATGGCGCCGGGCACCACCAGGATCACGCCGTTGTCGACGATCTCCATGACCGCGATCGACACCGTGTCCGCCGCCAGCGCGACCCCGAGCGCCGCCTTGAACGACAGGCCCGAGCGCAGCACCGGGCGCATCGTGAGCGAGTAGCCGAACACGAACGCGAGCACGATGGCCAGCACGATCGTGGCGAGGTTTCCCCAGCCCAGTGCCGTGCCGATGATCATGCCGAGCACCTCGCCGATCGCGCAGCCGGTGAGGCAGTGCAGCGTCGCGGAGATCGCCTGCCTGGTGAGGCTCGCGGGAGCGTGGTTCATGTCGTCCTCCTCCTTGAACGTCGCGCCGAACGATACCCCTAGGGGGTATCGGTATCAACCCGTACCCCGGTAGGGTGTGTCACATGACGCGGCGCCAGTGGACCCGATGGGTGCTGCTGTGCGCGCTCGTGTTCGCCGTCGTCGGGATGCACCATGTCGCAGCCGCGGAAACTCCGCACGCCGAGCACATGGTCAGCCATCAGCAGCAGGAACCGCACGAGCACGACCTGCTGCACCTGTGCCTCGCGGTGCTGGTCGCGGCGGCCGTCGCGCTGACGGCGTGGTTCCTGGCCAGGACGGCACTCCCCCGCCTCGCGGCGCTCCCGTCCGAGACGCCGCTGAGCACCCCGCAACGTCCGCCACCGGGCGGAAGATCGCTTCTCACGTCTCTCTGCGTGCTGCGGAACTGAGTTCAGTCCACTCAGCACTGTCCACAACCGTCAGAGAGAAGAAACCCTTGAAGAAGTCCCTCATCGGGGCTGCCGTCGGCATGCTCGTCTTGAGCGCCTGCGGCAGCACCGAGCAGCCGGCCGCGCCCGATCGCAAGGCGGACATCGCGTTCGCGCAGCAGATGGTCCCGCACCACGAGCAGGCGCTGGAGATGGCGAAGCTCGTGCCCACCCGCAGTTCCAACGACAAGGTGCGCGGCCTCGCCCAGCGCATCGAGAAGGCGCAGGACCCGGAGATCACCCGTATGAACGGGTGGCTCAAGGAGTGGGGCTCCGCGGCCACGCAGGACCACACCGGCCACGACATGGCCGGGATGATGAGCCACGAGGACATGGCGGGGCTGGAGAACGCCACCGGCGCCGCGTTCGACGAGCAGTGGCTCGACCTGATGATCAAGCACCACGAGGGTGCCGTCGAGATGGCGAAGACCGAGCTCGACCAGGGCAAGGACGCTGACGCCAAGAAGCTCGCCCAGGCGATCATCGACGGTCAGCAGCAGGAGATCACCGAGATGAAGGACCTCCTGAAGACCAGGTGAGAAAACGGGCGGGGACCGGGCGACCGGTCCCCGCCCGCCAGAGCTAAAGAATTCGCTCCTGCTTTAGCAATCCGGAATGCCGGTCGAAACATTTTCGGGCCGTCTTGACCGCGCGGAATTCGTCCCCCACAGTTTGGCGCAGGTAAATGGCGCCCGTGGCCGTGACATCCGCACGTAATAGTCGTTCATTCGAACGTTGCCGCGGTTTGCCCCACCTCGACGAAGAGGAGCATGCCCATGGCCGGATCGGACCATCCCCCGCACACCCGCCGAGCTGTACGGCGTCGCACGGCCGCCGCCGTCGTCGCCGTGCTGCTCGGCGGGCTGGTGGCGGCCTTCAACGCGGCGCCGGTGTCGGCGGCCACGGTCGACGCCAACGCCTGGTACGTGCTGGTCAACCGCAACAGCGGCAAGGCCTTGGACGTCTACAACCTCGCGATGAACGACGGCGCCCGCATCACCCAGTGGACCCGCAACGACGGCAACCAGCAGCAGTGGCAGTTCGTCGACTCCGGCGGCGGCTACTACCGAGTGAGGTCACGGCTGTCGAACAAGGTCCTCGACGTCTCCGGCAACTCCACCGCCGACGGCGCCGGCATCATCCAGTGGACCGACCACGGCGGCGCCAACCAGCAGTTCCGCCTCGCCGACTCCGACGGCGGCCACGTGCGCCTGATCAACCGCAACAGCAACAAGGCCGTCGAGGTCCAGGGCGCCTCCACCGCCGACGGCGGCAACGTCGTGCAGAACAGCGACGCCGGCACCACCAACCAGCAGTGGCAGCTCGTCCTCGTCGGCGGAGGCCCTGGTACGTGCTCTCTGCCGACGACCTACAGCTGGTCGTCGACGGGCGCGCTGGCGAACCCGAAGCAGGGGTGGGTCTCGCTCAAGGACTTCACCCACGTCATGTACAACGGCAAGCACCTGGTCTACGCGACGACGCACGACACGCGGACTTCGTGGGGATCGATGAACTTCGGGACCTTCACGAACTGGTCCGACATGGCCTCTGCCAGTCAGAACGGGATGAGCAGCGGCACCGTCGCCCCCACGCTGTTCTACTTCGCGCCCAAGAACATCTGGGTGCTCACCTACCAGTGGGGTGGCACCGCGTTCAGCTACCGGACGTCGAGCGACCCCACCAACGCGAACGGCTGGTCGACGCAGCAGACGCTCTTCACCGGCAGCATCCCCAACTCCGGCACGGGCCCCATCGACCAGACGATCATCGGTGACGGCACGAACATGTACCTCTTCTTCGCCGGTGACAACGGCAGGATCTACCGCGCGAGCATGCCCATCGGGAACTTCCCCGGCAGCTTCGGCTCGGCCTACACGACGATCATGAGCGACACGCAGGCGAACCTGTTCGAAGCGGTCGAGGTCTACCGGGTCCAGGGCCAGAACCAGTACCTCATGATCGTCGAAGCGATGGGCGCGCGGGGCCGCTACTTCCGCTCGTTCACGTCGAGCAGCCTGAACGGTTCGTGGACCCCGCAGGCCGCCACCGAGAGCAACCCGTTCGCCGGCAAGGCCAACAGCGGCGCCACCTGGACCAACGACATCAGCCACGGCGACCTGATCCGCAGCAACCCGGACCAGACCAAGACCATCGATCCCTGCAATCTGCAGTTGCTCTACCAGGGACGTGACCCCAACTCCGGCGGCGACTACGGCCTCCTGCCCTACCGGCCGGGCCTGTTGACGCTGCGACGCTGACCGCCTGCGCATTCGACGGTTTCGACGATCCGAATTCGACAGAATTCACTCGCCGGAGAGTTTCGAAAATTTATCGAAACCTTTTGACCGACCTTCGGAGTACAGCACATGACCAAAACAAGTGTTCGATCGTCGCGCCGCGTTCGCGTCGCTCTGCTCATTTCCGGTGCCTGCACCGCACTGGTCGCCGCATTGCTGCCCGGCACCGCCGACGCTGATGTGGTCGCCAACGCCACGTGCTCAAGCCAGACGGGCAACAACGGCGGCTACTACTACTCGTTCTGGACCGACGGCGGCGGCCGGGTCTGCATGGACTTCGGCTCCGGCGGCAACTACAGCACCTCGTGGAGCAACGTCGGCAACTTCGTCGGCGGCAAGGGCTGGAGCAACGGGTCGCGGCGCACCGTGAACTACTCGGGCAGCTTCAACCCGTCCGGCAACGCCTACCTGACCCTCTACGGGTGGACGTCGAACCCGCTCGTCGAGTACTACATCGTCGACAACTGGGGCACGTACCGGCCCACGGGCACCTACAAGGGCACGGTGACCAGCGACGGCGGCACGTACGACATCTACCAGACGATGCGCTACAACGCGCCCTCCGTCGAGGGCGTCAAAACGTTCCCGCAGTTCTGGAGCGTCCGGCAGCAGAAGCGGACGGGCGGGTCCATCACCACCGGCAACCACTTCGACGCGTGGAACCGGGCCGGCCTGCGGCTCGGCAACTTCAGCTACTACATGATCCTCGCGACCGAGGGGTACCGGAGCAGCGGCAACTCCAACATCACCGTGCGGTGACGCTGCCGGCGGGCGGTGCCTCAGCCGATCTGGGTCAGCGCGAGCCCGCCCGCCATCAGCAACGCGCACGCCAGCGTGTGCACCACCGGGTTGCGGACCAGCAGGGCCACGAACTCCCGCAGGAACGCGCTCGGCACGAAGTACCAGGCCGTCGGCGCGCCGATCACCTGCAGCCGCAACCCCTGTTTGCGCGACAGCACGGCCGTGCGGAACACGTGGTAGTTGTTCGTCACCGCGACAACGCGTCCGGTGTGCCCACGAGAAGCCAGCAACTCCTTGCTGTAGCGGAGGTTCTCCTCGGTCGTGGTCGCCTGGTCCTCCAGCACCACGTCGTCGTCGGGTACGCCGCGCTCGAGCAGGTACTCGCGCATCGCGAACGCCTCGGAGACCGCCTCGTCGGCGCCCTGCCCGCCGGACACGACGATGATCGGCGACCGCCCGGCCTCGCTCTCGCGCCGGTACAGCCGCAACGCGCGGTCGAGCCGGGACGCCAGCAGCGGTGGCACCCGTGATCCGACCAGGCCCGCGCCGAGCACCACGATGCCGTCGAATCCGCTGCGGCGCCCGGTGCGGCCGTAGATCACCGAGTACAGCAGCAGGCTCACGAACAGGAACGCGATGTACGCGGACACCAGGAACAACCCGATCGCGCTGCCGCGGATCCAGTCGTTGGGCTGGCCGATGCCCCAGCCGAAGTAGATCATCTCGCCGATCAGGGCGAGGCCCGCGAGCAACGACAGCAGGTTGCCCAGCGAGCGGCCCTCGCGGCGGACCATGACCAGGCCGTTCGCCAGCAATGCCAAGGGCAGCAACAACAGGCCGAGCACGGCGAGCATGAACGCGAGGAGCAGCGGCAGGCTCAGCACGGGGTTGTCCCGCCCGGCTTCGGCCAGCAGGAGCAGCAGCATCACCAGCGTGATGCCGAGCCAGATCGCGTTGCTCAGCCTGCGCCGGTCGCGCACCACCCCGTAGACGAAGATCGACGCGGGGAGGACGAACAGCAGGGCGGCCAGCACCGGCCAAGCGTAGTACCCGTGATCAGTCAGTGCTGTCGGTGCGGTCAGGCTCGGGAGCCGCGGGCTTCGGCCGCGGCCTCAAGCGCACCGCTCCCGCCGTGAGGTCGAGCGGACCGGTCTCCTCGAAGTCCTCGCCGGTGCCGGAATCCGCGGCCTCGCTGCGGAGCTTGCGTCCCGGGAACAACTCGCCCAACTGTCCCATGCACTCGACCTTACCCCTTTAGAACAGGGCGATGAGCAGCACGATCACGGCGATCGCGACCAGGATCGGGATCCACATCCCACCCTGCGGCCTGCGGTAGTGGCTGCGGACCGTGGTGGTGCGGAACCAGCTGTACGGGGCGCTGCGGCGGTGCCTGCGAACCCAGGGCATCCTCGACAACTCCTTCAGTCGGTGGGACCCCGGGATACCCCGATCGAGAGCCGGTCACGCACGCCTTCGAGTCCACCTGCCGCCACCTGCGGATCACCGATGTCGTTGCCGTACAGGACTTCGTGCCACGGCCCGAGCTGGTGCCAGATCAACGCACGCCGCCACAGCTCGTCCGTTACCCCATATGCCGCAACGAGTGCGTCCACGAACTCCGGTGGGGTGGAGTGCAGCGCCCAGGCGAGGTCGATCGCCGCGTCGCCGATGTGCAGGTCGCCGAAGTCGATCACGCCGGTCAGCACGCCTGCGCGGCCCAGCACGTGTTCGGGACCGAGGTCGCCGTGGACGAGCGTGTCCGCGGGCAGCCCGTCGATCTTGGCCAGCAGCTCCTCGCCGCCAGGCACCTGGACTTCCGCGCGGAACCGTTCGACGGGCAACGTCATCGGCCCGACGCCTCGTTCGGCGGCCTCGGCCACCGGAACCGCGTGCAGTGCCAGCAGGAACTCCCCCAGCTGGCGGCCGTGGGCGGCGTTGAGGGCGGCCAGCTCCGCGCCAGGCACGAGTTCGTGGCGGACCACCAGTGGATCGTCGGAGATCACGACGGGCACCGGGACGGGCAGCGGCAGCAGAGGTGCGAGCCAGGGCATCACCACAGACTCGCGCACCAGTTGCGGGCCGATCTCGGGGCGACGCGGCCGTCGTTCCACCCACCGGCCGCCGACCAGCTCGGCCGTGCTGTCCCAGCCCTCACCCAGGTACGTCATGGAACCAGTTCGTAGCAGCAAACGGCGGCGCGGTCCGAGCGACTTTCACGCCTGCAGCGCCGCGAGCAACTCCCGCGCGTCCGCGGCCACCTTCTCCTGCCCGCGCGACTCCGCGCCCGCCAAGGCCTCTCGTGCCGCCTCCGCAGAACGCGTGATGCGCGCACGAACCAGCAACGCCCGCGAGTGTTCCATCATGCTGTCGGTCTCGACGATCATGGTGAGCACCTCGTCGATCAACTCCACCGACGCCGTGGCCTCCGCGAGCAGGATCGACGCGGTGATCACGCCGGGCCCGTAGCCGATCTTGCGACCGAGCTCGACCGCCTCACCCGCGTGCCGCGCCGCGTGTTCCGGCTCCAGCACCGCCATCGCGACGAGACAGTCGATCCGCGCTTTCGGGTGCTCGGCCTCGCGCGCGACCTCGAAGCACTGCTCCGCCGCTCGCAACCCCTCGGCGACCGAGCCTCGTTCCGCGTGGATGCGGGCGAGGCTCGCGAGGGCGTTGGCCAGGGCACGTTGCTGGTCCTGGCTGATGTTGAGCTGCACGGCCTCGATGCTCGCGGCCAGCGCCCGGTCCAGGTCGCCGAGCTCGAAGTAGGCGACGGCGATGTTGTCGAGCGCGAGGGCGGCCTGGTTGTGCAGACCGTGGCTCTCGCTGAGGTCCTTGACCTCCTGGAAGTACTCGGCCGCCTGGCGCAGCTCACCGCGCGTGCCGGCGAGGATGGCGAGGTTGATCAGCACGCTGCCGACGCCGCGCACGTCGCCGAGCTCCTGCCGGATCCGCAACGCCTCCACGAACTGCGCCCGGGCCCGCTGGCCCTCGCCCATCTCCTGGAGCACGAGCCCGGTCGCGTTCCTGATCGACGCCACCGCGAACGGCGTCGGCGCGCATTCCAGTGCGTGCTCGTAGCTGCTCAGCGCGGTGGCGTACTCGCCGTGCGTCCACGACGACATGCCGAGGCCGTACCAAGCAGCGGACTGCCCGGCCAGGTCGCCGGCCGCCTGCGCGGTCCGCAGGCCGGCGCGGAACACCAGTGCCTTCTCGGTTTCGAACCGGCCGACGTGCAGGTAGATCCGCAGGGCGTCGGCGAGCTGCTGCGCATACGGCGACGGTGCCGCCAGGACCGCCGCGACCAGGTTGGAGTGCTCGTCCTCCAGCCACGCCCCCGCTTCGTCCCGGTCGGCGAAGGTGAGGCTCGGGCCGTCGAGGTCGGGCTCGGTCAGCAGGCTCGTCTCCGGCACGATGCCGCGGACGGCGTTGTGCGCGGTCCGCAGGTACCACGCGTACATGGCGAGCAAGCCGGCCTGGTCGTCGTCGTCAGCCGCGTCGGCAGCGAACAGCCTGATGAGGTCGTGCAGCTGATAGCGAGCGCCGATGTGGTCGACGAGCCCGGCGCGCACCAGTTCGTCGAGGTGCGCCTCCGGGTCTTCGCCGGTCAGCGCGGTGGCCGCCTCCAGTCCGATGTCCGCGCCCGGTGGCAACCCCAGGCGCCGGAACACGCGCTTGGCCTCGCCGCTCAACGCCCGGTAGGACAGCTCGAACGTGGCCCGCACCGCCGCGTCGCCGTCGATCTCGAGCACGTCCAGCCGGTCGCCGCGCAGCTCGTCGAGGTAGTCCTCGATGTGCCCGTGGGCAACGTTCGCCCCCGCGATCCGCAACGCGAGCGGCAGGTGCGCGCACAACCGCACCAGCTCCGTGCGCTCCTCGGGCGTGCCCTGCACGCTCATGCTGGCCAGCAGGTCGTGCGCGTCGTCGTCGCCGAGCACGTCGAGCCGGAGCTGTCCTGGCAGGTCGTGACGGCTCGTGACGATGGCCAGGCAGCCGGGTTCGGTGGGCAGCAACGTCTCGATCACGTCCTCGGCGGCGTTGTCGAGCACCACGAGCACCTTCTGGCCGGCGAGCTTCGACTGGTACAGCGCGGCCTGCGCGGCCAGGTGCACCGGGATCGCGGCCTGCGGCACCCCGAGCGCGCGCAGAAACCCGCCGAGGGCTTGTTCCGGAGTCACCGCAGGCCCGGACGCGAAGACCCGCAGGTTCACGTACAGCTGCCCGTCGACGTACCGCTCCCGCAGTCGGTGCGCGAGCCTGACCGCGAGCGCCGTCTTGCCGACGCCGGGCGGTCCGGTGATCGCGACCGGGCCCTGGTGGTTCTCCAGGCGTTCCAGCTCCTGCTCACGACCCACGAAGTCCGGCAGGTCGGCGGGAAGCTGGCACGGTCCGGGCGTGCGCACCCTCAGGCGATAACCGGACGCGTCCGTGACGATCTCGTCCGGGATGGACCGTCGGAGCCGCTTCACCAGCGTGCGCAACGCCGGCAGCGGTCCTGCGGGCGGGTGGTCGCCCCAGACCTCGCGAACCAGGTCAGCGAACAGCACGGGCTCGTTCGGGTGCGCGGCTAGTGCCCGGTGCAGCACACGGAGTTTTCCTTCTTGAGTTCCGGCCACCAGCCGATACTAAGCACGGCGTGCAGAATTCCGGGATGGCCGCCACCGTGTCCGCCAAGCTGCTGTCGCTGCTCGGCACGTTCGACTCCCGCCACCGCCGGCAGACCCTGAGCACCATCGCGCGCCGCAGCGGCCTGCCGATCAGCACCACGCACCGGTTGCTGGCGGAACTGGACGCCTGGGGCGCGGTGCGCAGGCTGGAGTCCGGCGAGTACGTCATCGGGCGGCGGATCTGGCGGCTCGGGCTGCTCGCGGCGGGCGAGGTCGACCTCAGCCGGGTCGCGGAGCCGTTCCTGCACGACATCCACGCGGCCACGCGCGCCGTGGTGCACCTGGCCGTGCGCGAGGGCACCGAAGTTCTGTACCTCGATCGGGTGTCGGGCCACGCGTCCGTGCCGATCGTCAGCTCGACGGGCAGCAGGTTGCCGTTGCACTCGACCGGCGTGGGCAAGGTGTTGCTCGCACACGCACCCGCCGAGGTGCAGGAAGAGGTGCTGCAACACCACCTGACTCGGATCACCGCCTACACGGTGACCGAGCCCGGCCGGATGCGGGCGCAGCTGCATCGGATCCGCCGCGACGGGTACGCGCAGACGTTCGAGGAGATGACGCTCGGGGCGTGCTCGGTCGCGGTGCCGGTCGAAGTGGACGGACATGTCGTGGCAGCGCTCGGCATCGTGGTGCCGGACCTGCGGAACGTGCGCGGACGGCTGGTGGCCGCGTTGCAGGTGGCCGCGCGGGGCATCGGCAGGACGCTCGATCCCGGTTTCCATCCAGCGGAAACCGGACTTGGTGGTAACCGAGCCTGAGGGCTTGAATCACGAGCTGTGGCAAGCGAAACGCGTCAACTCTTCATCGGCGGCGAAAGCGTTCCCACCGCGGACGGCCGCACCACCGACGACCTCAACCCCTTCACGGGCGAGGTGCACGCCGTTGTCGCCGCTGCTCAGGCAGCCGACGTGACGCGCGCGGTCGACGCCGCGCAGGAGGCGTTCCCGGAGTGGGCGGCCACGTCGCCGTCCACGAAGCGCCGGATCCTGCTGCGGGCGGCCGACGGTCTGGAAGCCCGGACGAAGGAAGCCATCGCGCTCATGGCGGGCGAGGTCGGCGGTGTCAGCGGGTGGGCCGGCTTCAACATCGTGCTGGCGGCCAACATGCTGCGTGAGGCGGCCGCGGCGGTCACGCAGCCCGTCGGCGAGGTGCTGACCACGGAGACGCCGGGCCAGCTGTCGCTCGCCGTCCGCGAACCCCTTGGCGTGGTGGCGGCGTTCGCGCCCTGGAACGCGCCGATCATTCTCAGCACGCGGGCCGTCGCGGCACCTCTGGCGGCCGGGAACACCGTGGTGCTCAAGCCGAGCGAGGACGCGCCGATCGCGGCCGGGCTGTTCATCGCGGACGTGCTGCACGAGGCCGGGCTGCCCGCGGGTGTGCTCAACGTCGTGACGAACGCACCGGACGACGCCGCGGAGATCGCTCAGGCGCTGATCACCGATCCGCGCGTGCGGGCGGTGAACTTCACCGGGTCCACCGAGGTCGGCAGGATCATCGGAACCCTTGCGGCACAACACCTCAAGCCCGCGGTGCTGGAGCTCGGCGGCAAGAACTCGTTGCTGGTGCTCGACGACGCCGACCTCGACTACGCCGTCGACGCGGCCACGTTCGGCTCGTTCCACAACGCCGGGCAGATCTGCATGTCGACCGACCGGATCCTGGTGCACCAGGCTGTGGCCGAGGAGTTCACGACGAAGCTCGCCGCCAAGGTCGGCTCGCTGCCCCACGGCGACCCGGCCGACCCCGGCACGGTGATCGGTCCGGTGATCAACCCGCGTGCCGCCCAGCGCGTGGCCTCTCTCGTCGCCGATGCGGTCGAGGGTGGGGCACGGGTGCGAGCTGGTGGCGAGGGCGCCGCGACCGTGCTGGACGGCGTCACCCCGGCGATGCGGATCTTCCGCGAGGAGATCTTCGGCCCGGCCGTGGTCGTGACGACGGTGACCGATGACGACGAGGCCGTGGCCATCGCCAACGACACCGAACACGGTCTGACCGCCGGCGTGATCACCGAGGACTCGCGGCGCGGGCTCGACCTCGCGCGCCGGATCCGCACGGGCATCGTGCACGTCGGCAACCAGACCGTGGACGACGAGCCGCAGGCGCCGTTCGGTGGCGTGAAGTCCAGTGGTTATGGCAGGTTCGGTGGCCGGTGGGGCATCGAGGCCTTCTCGGCGACGAGGTGGGTCACGGTCGCGGGCGAACCCGGACACTTCCCCTTCTAGTTCGTGGTCAGCCCGGCTTCGCGCGCGACTATCGCCGCCTGCACCCGGTTCTCCGCCCCTAGCCGGGCCAGGATGGCGCTCACGTGCCCCTTCACCGTGCCCTCGACGAGCTCCAGCCGCCGGGCGATCTGCGCGTTCGACAGCCCTTCGCCCAGCAGCGCCAGCACATCCCGTTCCCGCGAGGTCAGCGACTCCACGCGGGAACGGGCCTCGCCGACCCGTCCGCCGCGGAACCGCGTGATCATCCGCGCGGCCACCTTGGGCGCCAGGTAGGCGCCACCGGACGCCAACGCGTGCACACCGGCGATCAGCTCGCGCGGATCCCCCGACTTCAGCAGGAATCCGCGCGCACCGCCGTCCAGCGCCTGTTCCAGGTAGCCGTCGTCGTTGAACGTCGTCAGCATCGCGACGCCGAACCCCAGGCGTGCCAGCTCCCGAGCCGCTTCCAGCCCGTCGAGCCGCGGCATCCGGATGTCCAGCAGCACCACGTCGGGCCGGTGCTTCAACGCCAGGTCGATCGCCTCGCGACCGTCGCCGGCCTCCGCGACCACCTCGATCGACGGATCCGAGCCGAGGATGGCGCGCACACCCGCGCGCACCATCGTCTCGTCGTCGGCGAGCAGTACCCGAATCACGACTCCCCCGCGTGCGGAAGCGTTGCCACCAGCTCGAACTTGCCGCTGTCACGGCTGATCCGGAGCGTACCGCCAGCGAGCCGCACCCGTTCCCGCAACGCGATCAAGCCCAGCCGGCTGCCCGCGCCCCGCCGCAACCCGAGGTCGTTGCTCGCCTCCACCACCGTGGTCGCATCGGCGGTCGTCACCGTCAGCACCACCACGGACTTCGGCGCGTGCTTGGCGGCGTTCGTCAACGCCTCCTGGACAACCCGGTGCGCAGCTCGCTCCACAACAGACGGAACCCGTCCGTCCACGGTGAACTCGACCCGCAGCCCCGAAGCAACCGCCCGGTCCACGAGCCCGCGCAGGTCCGTCGCAGCAGGCGGTTCACCGTCGCGCAGGAGGAAAACGAGGTCCGCCAACCGTTCCGTGGCGTCGGAGGCGGCCACCCTGAGCTGCGCGGCGGCCGTCTGGTGCTCGGCGGGCAGGTTCATCTCCAGCGCGCCCGCCTGCAACGCGATCAGGCTCAGCTCGTGCCCCAGCGTGTCGTGGACTTCGTGCGCGATCCGCGTGCGTTCGCGCAGGTGAGCTGCCTCCACGCCCGCCGCCGCCAACGCGGCCTGCTGGTGGGCGACCCGGCCGAGGAACCACGGCAACGCGGCTGACAGGCCCACCACGACGAGAGGGGTGAGCCCGATGAAGGCCGCCGCGAACATGATCGCGGGCCAGCCGGATGCCATCTGGCGACCGAGCAAGAACGAAGCCACGAACACCACAACACACACCAGCACTGTCCACGGCGGCACGTTCTGATGCATGAAGAACGACACCGTGACCGCGGCGGCGACACATGCCGCGAGCGCCACGATCCTCATCGCCGCCACCTCACAATCGCCACGCTGACGTTGAGCACACTGGACACGCCCAACCACACCACAAGCGGCAGCGAATAGTGCGCCAGTTGGTAGAACGTGATGTCGCGCCCACCGCCGTACAGCAGTCCCAGCAACGTCGGCAGCGCCAGCAACACACCCAGCGGCACGAACCTGAGCACCTGCCACGCCTTGTGGAACCTCCGCGGCCGCCGCAACGCCCGCACTCCCAGCACCAGCGACAGCACCGTCAACCCCGCCAGCACCAGATCGGTCACCAGCCGGTACGACGACGGCTCCGGCGGTGTCCTGCCGTCGACGATGTCCGCGATGCCGTTCTCCAGCGCGTAGGTGCTCTCGTTGCCGAGCCCGATGCCGCTGTTGGCCATCACCGCGATGCCGTAGCCCGAGGAAGTCAGCACCTGCCCGGCCGTGCTGGTGAACCAGATCCCGTTGTGCCGCAACCGTCCCTGCGAGTCGGTCTCCCAGCCCATCCCTTCCCGCGGCGCGAGCTTCGGCTGCGCCGCCAGCCACTTCGCCATGTCCGCGGCCGTGGTGATCACCCCGTCGGACCCGGCGACGAACCGGTCCGGCTCGGTCAGCGGAACGGAGAACCCGTACGCGTACCCGTAGCCACGCCGGTAGTCCGACGGCAGATCGCGCGGTGTCACGTCGATCGCGACCGTCTCCCGCATGTCCAGCGGTTCGAAGACGTGCTTCCGCAGATAGGAGTTGAAGCTCTCGCCGGACGCCAGCTCGACCAGCCGCGCGGCCAGGTGGTAGTTCGTGTTGGTGTACCGGAACTGGCCGTCGGGCACGGCCGTCCGCAACACCTCCTGAGCCCGTTCCACCGCCTGCGCAGGCGAACCAGGTTGCGGCAGGCTCTTCTCCGGCAACGTGCGGTCGCTGATGCCCGACTTGTGCGCGAGCAGCTGCCGCGGCGTGACGCGCGAGTCGAACACCGGCCGGTCGAGGTCGATCTTGCCCGCGTCGGCGAGCTGCCGGACCGCCAATGCCGTGAACGACTTGCTCACCGACGCGATCGCCATCTTCGTGTGCTCGGTCATCGGCGCGCCGGAGGAGTCGTGCCCGAAGCCCTGCACCGCGATCACCTGATCCCCCTTGGTGATCGCCACCGAGACGCCCGGAAACGACGCCTCACCCATGAAAGCAGACACGAACAGCGCAATCGCCGCACCCCAGATGTTCATGGGACAGAACGTAAGGATCACGAACGACGAGAACCCGACCCGAAAGGCAGAGCGGACCCCCGACGAAAGTCAGGGGTCCGCTCGCCCAGCAGGATTCAGTGCCCGGCGGCCATCTCGGCGGCCAGCCGGTCGTCACCGCTCTGCTCCTTGAGCGGCTTCTCCTTGATGAACAGCACCGCGAGCAGCGCCAGCACCGCGAACGGCGCACCCACCAGGAAGAGCTCCGCGGTGGCGGTCGCGTAGATGTCCGCGATCACGGCCTTGATCTCGGGCGGCAGCACCGAGAGGTCCGGCACCTTGGCCTCACCGTCCGTGCCGCCCATCGGCCCGAACTTCTCCGCGGCCAGCGACGACACCTTGCTCGCCAGCACCGCGCCCAGCGCCGACACACCGATCGCACCGCCGAGCGAGCGGAAGAACGTCAGCGTCGACGTGGTGGCGCCGAGGTCCTTGGCCGGCACGTCGTTCTGCGCGGCGAGAACCAGGTTCTGCATCATCAGACCCACGCCGACACCGAGCACGAACATGTCCACCGACACCATGAACACCGTGGTCTGAGCGGTGATCGTGGACAGCAGCAGCATGCCGCCGACCATGACCACGCCACCAGCGACCAGGAAGGCCTTCCACCTGCCGTACTTCGTGATCAGCTGACCGGCCACAGTGGACGAGACGAGCAGGCCGAAGATCAGCGGCAGGCCCAGCAGACCGGCCTGCGTCGGCGTCTTGCCGAGCGCCAGCTGGAAGTACTGCGAGAGGAACACCGTACCGCCGAACATCGCGACACCGACCAGGGCGCTCGCGATGGTCGCCAGCGCGACGGTGCGGTTGCGGAAGATCGACAGCGGCACGATCGGGTCGTGCGCGGTGGCCTCGACGCGGACGGCCGCCACCAGCAGCAGAACGCCCAGCGACACCAGGCCCGCGGTCCAGCCGGACCACCAGTCGAACTTCTGCCCGGCCAGCGACGACCAGATCAGCAGCGTCGAGACACCGGACACGATCAGGAACGCGCCCAGGTAGTCGATCTTCGTCTCCCGCTTCTGCACGACCGGCAGGTGCAGGGTGCGCTGGAGCAGGTAGATCGCGGCGAGGGTGAACGGGATGCCGATGAAGAAGCACCAGCGCCAGCCCAGCCACGAGGTGTCCACGAGCAGGCCGCCGATCAGCGGGCCCGCGACGGTGCCGACGCCGAACACCGCGCCGAACATGCCGGAGTACTTGCCGAGCTCACGCGGCGGGATCATCGCGGCCATCACGACCGTCGCGAGCGCGGTGACGCCTCCAGCGCCCAGGCCCTGCACCACGCGGCTGACGATGAGCATCTCGATGTTCTGCGAGAAGCCCGCGATCAGCGAGCCGACCACGAAGAGGCTCAGCGACGCCTGGATCAGCAGCTTGCGGTTGTAGAGGTCGGCGAGCTTGCCCCACAACGGCACGGTCGCGGTCATCGCGAGCAGCTCGGTCGTCACGATCCAGGCGAAGATCGACTGCGAACCCTTGAGCTCGGCCACGATGCGCGGCAACGCGTTCGAGACGATGGTGCTGGCGAGGATCGACACGAACATGCCGAGCATCAGGCCCCACATGGCCTGCACGACTTCGCGTTTGCTGTGGATCGGCGCTACTTCTGGTTGCGGCACTTCGGTTTCGGCGCTCATGAGGTTCCCCCTTCGTGGTGGTGCGGCGGCACGTGAACCAGCCCGGTGCCGAACAGGTCGAGGGCTTCGCCGACCAGGTCACCCAACGCGACGTTGTCGTCGAGAGCCCAGCGCGTCACCGCACAGCGGAACGCGGCGCTCCCGGCGGCGACGACGAGCCGCGGGTACAGGTGGGACTCGGGAAGTCCCGCCCGTGCGCCCACCGCGGCCGCGAGCAGCTGCTCCGACTCCGCGCTGTTGGCGAACGCGCGGACGAGCAGGTCCGGCCGCTGCATCAGCACTTCCTTGCGCAGCAGCCACAGGTCGCGGGCGTTGTTCAGCTCGTCGGTGATCTCGGCGAGGACCGACTGCCGGTACGCCTCGAACGGCGAGACCCCGTCCGCGGCGGACGTGATGCGACCGGCCATGCGCGGACCCGCCTCGGGGTCCGCGCCGATCAGCGCCTCGTCCTTGCTCGCGAAGTAGTTGAAGAACGTGCGCACCGAGACGTCGGCCTCGGCGGCGATCTCCTCCACGGTGACGTGGTCATAGCCCCTCTCGGCGGCGAGACGCACCGTCGCCCGCTCGAGCGCCGCACGCGTGCGGCGCTTCTTGCGGTCGCGCAGGCTCTCCCCCGACTGGTTCACGGCTCAAACAGTACAGGAGAGTTTTGCAGTCACTGCAACTTTGCAGAGTGTGAAGTACGCAACGCTCGGAGTAGCTATGACCAGGGAGTCTTCGGCTTCTCCTGGAGTTCGCCATCGATGAAGAGGTCTACCTTCTCGCTGTAGAAGCAGGCGAGCCCGGCGACCTTCTGGCTCTCGGGCAGCGGTGCCCGGTAGATCCACACCAGGTCCTCGTGCACGACACCGCCGACCTCGACGTTCCAGTAGGTGGCCGTCCCCTTGTACGGGCAGTGCGTCTGGGTGTCCGACGGCCTGAGCAGATCGGACCGCACGTCGCTCAACGGCAGGTAGTAGCGCGGCGGAAGGCTCGTTTCGAAGAGGATCCGGGGCTGTGACGAGGCCGCGAGCGTCACGCCGTCGAGCACGACTCGCACGTGCCGCGAGCTGCCGAGCACGTCAACGCGCTTGTACGGGTCACGCGGGTGGACGTAGATGGGCTCGTCCTCTTCCAGCCACTCGTCCATCGCCGCGAACTCGAACCGGACGAGGTCGCGCAGCTCCTCGATCGGCGAGTCCGGGTACGTCAGCGCGGCGCCCTCGGCCGTGCCACCCGCCGTGACGACGTCGTGGACGACTCCCTCGCCCCGGCTCGGCGAGTGCTTGGTCTCCCCCGTCGCCTTCAGCTCGGCCCGCACCGAGGAGAGCGGCAGGTAGTAGGCCGGGTAGTACGGGATCTCCCAGACCAGCCGCGGCGAGGTCGTGTCCGCGACCAGCTCGCCACCGAAGAACGCACGGACCCGCTTCGCCGAGTTCTCGACCCGCACCCGGCCACGCTGCTCGTTGCCCATGTCCCATACCAACACGGGACGGGCTGACCTGCTTCCCGGCTACGCGTTCCCGTCGAACAGGCTGGTCACCGAGCCGTCCTCGAAGACCTCCTGGATCGCGCGGGCGAGCAGCGGCGCGATGCTCAGCACCGTCAGCCCCGGGAACCGCTTCTCGTGCGGGATCGGCAGGGTGTCGGTGAGGATCACCTCGCGGGCCTTGCTGGCGATGAGCCGGTCGTACGCGTCGCCGGACAGCACACCGTGCGTGGCCACGAGCACGACGTCCTTCGCGCCCTGATCCAGCAGCTGCCGCGCGGCACCCGTGCTCGTCATCGCCGTGTCGATCATGTCGTCGACCACGACGCACGTGCGGCCCTCGACGTCACCGACCACGCGGTTGGCCAGCACCTCGTTGGGACGCGACGGATCGCGCGTCTTGTGGATGAACGCGATCGGGCACCCGCCGAGCAGGTCGGCCCACTTCTCGGCGAGCCTGGTGCGGCCGGCGTCCGGCGAGACGATCGTCAGGTCCTCGCTCTGGTACCGCGTCCGGACGTGCTCGGTGAGCAGCCACATCGCGTGCAGGTGGTCGACCGGGCCGTCGAAGAAGCCCTGGGCCTGCGCGGTGTGCAGGTCGACCGTGACGATCCGGTCCGCGCCTGCCGTCTTGAACATGTTCGCGACCAGCCGTGCCGACACCGGTTCACGTCCGGCGTACTTGCGGTCCTGGCGGGCGTACGGGTACGACGGCACGACCGCGGTGATGCGCTTGGCCGAGGCGCGTTTCAACGCGTCGACCATCAGCAGCTGCTCCATCAGCCAGTCGTTGATGGGCGCCGTGTGGCTCTGCAGGACGAACGCGTCGGCGCCGCGCACCGACTCCTCGAACCGGACGAAGATCTCGCCGTTCGCGAAGTCGTAGGCGGACTGCGGGGTGATGGCGACGCCGACGTACTTGGCGACCGCCTCGGCGAGCTCCGGGTGCGCCCTGCCGGAGAGCAGGATGAGCTGCCGTTTCGCGATGCCCGGCTTGCCACTGACCACGTCACGCTCCACGTCGCTGGGTGATGAACCCGATCGTTCAGCATCACGGCGAGATCACGCAAATGCTGCGTCCGGCCGATGAGATTCCACGTTGCCGAGCAAATACGCGTACCCCCATCGGGCACACCCACACGTAGTCACTCAGCACGCACGAGATCCCACCCTCGGTATAAATCGGCCGATTCGGATTCACCTCATGGGGTACGTCGAGTGTGATTTCTTGATCAGCGTGCTTGATGGGTCAAAGATCATGCCTACGCTCCTGCCATGCCTGCAGACCAGGACACCCCCGGACCGACACAGTCGGCACCACCACCGGGCCCGATCGTGATGAGCACGCCGATCCACGACCAGATCGCGGACCGGCTGGGAGTTCGCCAAAAGCACCGACGGCCGGATTGAGCCCGCTCGGGAGATCACGACTTTCGGCGGTGCACGGCACCCGTCGCGGACGGGTAGGAATGGCCCCTCTTCGGACAAGAGGGGAGCTTGTCGATGCGTATCACCGTGCTCGCCGCGGCGGCCGCGCTGCTGGTCACCGGGGCGCCCGTCGCGCTGGCGGATCCGGGAGTGCCGCGGATCGCCTGGGAGGCGTGCGGACCGGAACACCCCGGCTTCGAGTGCGCCTCCGTGCGGGTGCCGCTGGACTACGACAACCCGCGCGGCGCGACCACCTCCGTGGCGTTGGCGCGCAAACCCGCCACGGACAAGGCGCACCGGATCGGGTCGCTGTTCCTCAACCCCGGCGGACCGGGCGGCTCGGGCGTGGACTTCGCGCTGGGGTCGGGCAACAAGCTGTCCGCCAACCTGCAGGGTCGCTTCGACATCGTGGGCTTCGACCCGCGCGGCATCGGCCGGTCGGATCCGCTGCACTGCTTCAAGAGCCAGGCCGACCTGGACAAGTTCTTCGAGGGCGTAACCGGTTTCCCTTACCAGGCCGCGCAGGAACGGCCGTTCTTCGACCGGTACCGCTCGCTCGGGCCGGAGTGCCAGGACGACCAGAAGATCGCGCGGCACATGAGCACCGCGGACGTCGCGCGGGACATGGACCTGCTGCGCCGCGCGGTCGGTGACCGGAAGATCTCGTACCTCGGCTTCTCCTACGGCACCTACCTCGGCGCCACCTACGCGAACCTGTTCCCGAACAACATCCGCGCGCTGGTGATCGACGGCGTGCTGAACTCGGAGCTGTGGTCGAGCGGCCGGCAGGTCGAGTCGGACCGGATCGCGACCAAGGAGGAGTTCCGCGAGTTCCTCCGCAACTGCGACGAGGCCAAGTGCGTGTTCGGTCCTCAGTCGGAGAAGCGCTGGAACGCGTTGCTGGCCTCGGTGCGCGCCAAGCCGATCCAGCTCGGCGACCAGACCTACACCTACGACGCCGTGATCAACACGGCGATCGGCGCGATGTACAACCCGCGTGACTGGCCGGAGACGGCCGAGCTGTTCGACCAGCTGTCGGACGCATCTTCCGGCGCGTCTGCTTCGAGCGCTGTTTCCGTTGCGGCGGAACCGGACTACGACAACGGCTTCGACGCGTACAACGGCAACGTGTGTGCGGACATCGAGTTCCCGCGCGGGTTCGACGCCTACCGCGCGACCGCTCGTCACGCTGCGGCGGGTTCGGAGTTCGGACCGGCGTGGTGGTGGGGCAACGCGGCCTGCGCGAACTGGCCCGTGAACTCCGACCGGTTCGCCGGACCGTGGCGCACGAAGACCAACGCGCCGGTTCTGGTGGTGGGCAACCACTTCGACGGCGTGACGGACTTCCGCGGCGCTCAGGCGGTGAACCGGCAGATCGCGGGAAGCCGTTTGCTGGCATACGCAGGTTGGGGCCACACGGCATATGGCCTGAGCAAGTGCGCGTCGGACTACACCAACGCCTACCTCCTCAACGGCACGCTGCCGCCGGTCGGCACCGTCTGCCCGGCAAACCCGAACCCGTTCCTGCCCACGGCCGCCACCACCGAGCCGCTCTTCCAACCTACCCGCCGGTAACCCCACGCGGGGACCTTTCGTTTGGCACGAGCGCACGAAAGGCCCCCGCGTGCGGCCGTCAACGGCGGAGTTCGTGGGTTAGTTCCACGGCCGCGCGGGCCGGGTCGTGGTCGAAGCGGCTGCCGAAGGCGTCGTGCACGCGCCAACCCGCGTGAGTCAGTGCGCGCCAGCGGGCGAGATGCGCCTGTGCGCCTTCCGGGTGCGGGCGCGTCTCCACCGCGACGGCGTTCTCCTTCTCCCCCACCACGAGATCGACCCGCCACCGCCCCACCGGATAGCCCGTCCGCACGGTCAGGCCCGCGGTCGTCAGCTCCTGGGCCAGCCGGGCCGTCCAGGCGTCCGCCGGCTCGATCCCGGCGGTCTCGGTCGGCGGCACGTCCGCGTGCAACAGGTACTCACCGATCAACCCCGGCGGCTGGGCGGCCGAGGTGATCACGTGCACCTTGCCGCGCGCCCGCGTGGTCAGCACCGCGAGCAGGTTGGGGTCGTTCACGAACCGCCACCCGCCGGGCTTCTCATCGGCGGCCAGGCTGATCACGACCTCGTCGAACTCGCTGCCCTGCACCCCGTGCACCGTGCCGACGCGCACGCCACCGGTGGTGATCTCGTCCAGCGTCAGCTCGCCCAGCAGCGCCGCTTCCAAGGCGTCCGCCTGCGCGCGGAACGGCGTCACGACACCGATCGACCGCACACCCGCCGCGATCCGTTTGCGCACGTGGGCGAGCACGGCGTCGACCTCGGCCTGGTTGCCGCCCTTCGGGGTGCGGGAGCCGGCGACGCGTTCGGTGTCGATGCAGTCGACGTCCGCGATCGCCGGGTGCGTGGTCAGCAACGCGATCTTGCCGTCGTAGAACTTCGCCGCGGCGAACCCGATGAGGTGCGGTGCGCAGCGGTGGTGTTCGTCGAGCCAGTGCACGCCCGCGGTGGCGGCGCCCGCGTCGAACAGACTCACCTTCGGCACGTCCAGCCGGTCGCGCAGGTCCTGGGTGCCCTCGGCGTCGACGGCCGCCTGCACGGCCTGATCGCTCACGAACGAGACGTGCCGCAGCTGCCGCGGATCACCGCCGATCACCGCGGAACGCCCGCGCAGCAACGCCGGCGCGGCGAGCGGCTGGTCGACGTGGCTCGCCTCGTCGATGATCACCAGGTCGAACATGCCCGGCACCGCCGGCAGGATGTCCTCCACATCGGACAGCGTCCCGACCCACAACGGCAGTGCCGCGACGAGATCCGCGCTGTCGATCTCGGCCAGCCCACGCCGCCGGGCCGCCCTGCCCGAGCGCAACGCCTTCGCGAGCGCCGCCACCGCCCGGCGCGCGCCCGAGCCGCGACCGCTGACCGCGAACTCCTTGAGCCACGCGGCGGTCGCCGACCGGGCGGCACTGTCCTGTTCGGACAACAACGGCCGCAGCTCGGCGAACGTCGTGCCGCCACCGGCCGCGAGCCGCACCGAGGCGGCGGTCTGCTCGGCAGCCGACACCGCGGCCGTCAGGTCCTCCGCCGAAACCTCACCCGCGCCGGCGAGACGACGCGCCTTCGACAACGCCCACCCCGTGCGCAGTCCACCCAGGAACCCGGTACGCGGCCGAAGAAGTCCTTGCAGTGCATCAAAGTCGACCCCGGCGTCGAACGCCCGCGGCGCCACCTCGCGATGCCCGGCCATCAAGGCGTGGTGCCGGCGCGCCTCGCTCGCCAGCTGCTCGTCGTTCAGCGAGGCGGCGACCGCGCGCTCGACCCGTGCGACAGCGGCGACCGCGGCCCGCCGCACCCGCTCCAGCGACTTCAGCTGCTCGGGATCACTCGTCGCGGACAGGCGAAGTGGCTGCGGCCGAGAAGGAGATGGTCGCCCGCATCGTCGAAGCCCTCAGCTGATCACGGCCGGCCGGCCGGGC
>NZ_JBEXPJ010000143.1:0-23238 GCF_040611995.1 Lentzea sp. NPDC006480 | reverse complement strand
GATCAGACCGGCACCCACTCCCAGCCCGTACACGAACCCCGTGCACACGGCCGCGATGTCGAACGCCGGCACGTCGACGAGCCCCGGTCCCACCGGCAACAGCGGCTTCTCCGTGAGCGACTCCTCGATGTCGGGGTTGCAGAACAAGGCAGGTGACCTGGGGTCCCGGCTGTCGAGCATCTCGAGCGGCCTGCGCGGCCTGAACTTCTCCGGCAACGCGCTGGGCCCGATCGGTCTGTTCGCGGTGCCGGCGTTGAACGCGTCCAACGAGAACGCCGTGTCTCAGGCGGACAAGGGCGCCAAGGCGTTCACCGACGTCCAGTCGAACCTGAAGGCCACGCAACAGACCTTCGTCGACACTGATACGACCCACCAGAAGAACTTCCAGTCGTTCGACACCTCGACCAACGCCAAGCCGCCACCCGGCGCCGGCAACTTCAACCCCGGCCTGAACTCGCAGGGCGGTCCCAACGTCAAGGGGCCGGAGACGGTCAAGGGCGGCGGCAACTTCACCCCGGGCCTCAACTCGCAGGGCGGTCCCAACGTCAAGGGCCCCGAAGCGGTCAAGGGCGGCGGCGTCAACACCCCCGGCCTCAACACGCAGGGCGGCCCGAACGTCAAGGGCGCCACCCCGGTCAAGGGCGGTGCGAACTTCACGCCGAGCCTGGCCAACACGCCAGGCGGCCCGAACGTCGGCACCACGCCGAACGTCAAGGGCGGTGGCGCGAACTTCACGCCCAGCCTCGGCAACACGCCCGGCGGCCCGAACGTCGGTGCCACGCCGAACGTCAAGGGCGGCTCCGGGGTCACGCCCAGCAGTGGCGGCGGCAAGACGCCGGGCGGTCCGTCCGTCGGCACCACGCCGAACGTGAAGGGCGGCCCCGCGCCGTTCACCCCGAGCCTGGCGCCGCCTCCCGGTGGCGCGTCACCGAACGTCAAGGGTGGTGCGCCGGGCGGCAAGGGCGGCCCAGCGCCGTTCACCCCCAGCCTGGCGCCGCCTCCTGGTGGCACGACCTCGAAGCCCGGCACCACCGGCGGCAAGGGCCCCGCGCCCTTCACGCCCAGCCTCGCGCCGCCGCCCGGTGGCACGACCTCCAAGCCCGGCACCACGCCGGGCGCTGGTGCCACGCCGGGATCCGGCGGCAAGGGCCCCGCGCCTTTCACCCCAAGCCTCGGCAACACGCCCGGCTCGTCCGCGGGCGGCCCCAAGCCCGGCGTGACTCCACCCGGTCCGCAGAACGCCGTGACCTCGCCGTCCACCAGCGGCACCCCTCGCGGTGTCACTCCCGGCACACCTGGCACTCCGGGTGCGTCGCCGGGCATGGCGCCGCCGATGGGCGGCACCCCCGGCGGCGCTCAGACCGGCGGCGAGCGGGGCGGCAGCAAGTTCGGCACCGGCGGCGGCAAGGGCGTGTTCGACGCGCCCAAGCCCCCGACCCCGGACAGCACCATCACGAAGGCGCCCGGCACGTCCCCGTCCACGCCTCCGCCCGCGCCCAAGCCAACCGGCGCGACTCCTGGGGCGACGCCGGGTTCGTCCGGCAAGGGCCCGGCTCCCTTCACGCCGAGCATGGGCCCCGCACCGGCAACGACCCCGACGACACCCGGCACGCAGAGCGCGGTGACGTCGCCGTCGACCGGCCCGAACACCTCCCCGACGCCCGGCACCACGCCACCCGCCTCCGCCAACCCAGGCGCCGCGGCGCCGCCCATGGCACCCGGCGGCGCGAACCCCGGCGCGACCGGCGGTGAGCGCGGCGGCAACAAGTTCGGCCAGGGCCCCGGCGTGAACAAGGGCGCCTTCGACGCCCCCAAGCCGCCCACCCCGGACAACACCATCACCAGGGCGCCCGGCACCTCGCCGTCCACGCCCCCACCGGCCCCGAAGCCGACCCCGCTCACCCCGCCGCCGGTCTCGTCCCCGAGCACGAACACCCCCAGCACCAACACGCCGAACACCGCCACGCCGCCGCCCGCGCAGACCCGCCCGGCAGCGGGCCCGCCACCGGTGAACGTCCCGAACACCAACGCGCCCAGCCCGAACACCGCACCGCCCGTCCAGTCGCGCCCCGCGCCCGCCGCACCGCCGGTCAACGCGCCTTCGCCCGCGCCGAACGTCAACACGCCCTCGCCGAACCCGGCGACGAACGCGCCGTCGACGAACGTGCCGCCCGCGAACACGCCATCGCCCCGGCCGGACACGGCACCCAACACCCAGACCCCCAAGGCCGACACGACACCCGCGCAAACCCGACCCGCACCGGCCACCCCGACGCCGGCACCCGCGGCCAACGTGCCACCGGCCGCGACGCCTTCGCCCGCGCCCAGCGTGAACACGCCGTCGCCGAACCCCGCAGCGAACATCCCGCCGGTCACCACGCCACCGGCGAACCCCGCGGCCAACGTCCCGCCGCCGAACACGCCGTCCCCCAAACCGGACACGGCACCCAACACCCAGACCCCCAAGGCCGACACGCCGCCCGCGCAAACCCGGCCCGCACCGGCCTCGCCGACGCCGAACGTCTCGCCGGCACCCGCGCCGAACGTCAACACGCCGTCGCCGAACCCGGCGGCCAACGTCCCGCCGCCCGCGAACACCCCCGCACCGAACCCGAACACGCCGCCGGTCAACGCACCCAACCCGAACCCGGCGACCAATACGCCCAACCCCGGCGACTCCGCCGTCAGGACGCGCCCGGCCCCCGCGGCGAACGTTCCCTCGACGTCGACGAACACCAACACCAACACGTCTCCCGACGTCGTCGTGGTGCCGCCGGTCGTCACGCCGGCCCCGAACACCCAGCCGCGGTCCGGCGGCAACACGAACAGCGACACGAACAGCGACGCCGCGGAGGTCCAGCCGACCGCCGAGCAGCGCGTCGACGGCTACCGGGCCCCGAACCAGAGCCAGGACTCGCGCTACCAGCCGGACCCGGCCAAGAACGGCGACCTCACCTTCCAGCCGAACAAGCCGTCGGACATCGTCGGCATCCGGGTCGAGGACGGCAAGGTCATCGGCCTCACGCCGTACATGACCAAGCAGTGGCTGGCGGACAACGGGATCACCCTGCCGCCCAGGAGCGGCATCGAGGCGTCGGTCATCCCGATGCTCTACGACCCCAACGCGGGCGGCGGCAACCGCAAGCCCGAGACGTACGACATCGACAACGCCGCGGACTTCCACGCCGACCTGATCGGCCTGACCCGCGACACGCACATCCAGAGCCAGCAGAACCTGGTCAACGCCGTCAACGACGTCGCCAACCACATCACCACCAAGTACCCGCCCAACGAGTTCACCTACGTCGGCCTGGGTCGCAGCCCTGCCGCGGTGGTCGCCGCGCTGCAGAACCAGGGGCACGAGGCGGTGTCCATCCCGCTGTCGAACTTCCGGCCGCCACCCGCGGACCCGAACTCGATCCTCGCCCCGTCGTACGAGGCGCACGGCGGCAAGGTTCCGCCGCTGACCCCCGACCAGCAGACGATGCTCAACCAGCACTTCGACGAGTTCCTGGGCGACCTGCCCGACGGCAAGAACGTCGTGCTGATCGACTACACCCAGGGCGGCCTGTCGCTGGTGTCGGCGCAGCACCACCTGCAGCAGTACCTGACCGACACCAAGGGTCCGGACGTCAAGGTCAACGCGTTCGCGATGCACCAGGAGATCGACTCCAGCAACCTCGGCAAGACGGTCAACTCCGCCACGACGCCGCAGACGTACAAAGACGCCATCTGGGAAGCGGTCTGGGACACCGACCGCAAGGAGTCCCGCGCCGAGTGGGACAGCCGCTTCGAGAGCTACCCGATCGAGCAGTCGAACCCGCTCGGTGACGCGTTCCGCCAGGAGGCCTTCGACAACCTCGCCGAGCACGGGTCGTACAAGATCCTCGACGAGGACCCGGCGAACTACGACCCGAACAGCCCCCACGGCGAGAAGTACTTCGACCCCGGCGACACGCCGGCCTACGAGGTGCTGGGCGACGCCGTCCGCGAAGGCAGCCCCACCCCGGCACCGGCCGGCCCCGACACTGACGTCGAGTCGAACACCGACACGGACTCCGACACCGATACGGACACCGACTCCGACTCCGACTCGGACAGCGACAACGACAACGACCAGAACACCCGGTCCGCGCCCCCGCCGCCCAGCAACACCGACACGAACGCGGGCAACGACGCACCCACGCGGAACAACCCCGGCGACACCCGCCCGGCCCCGCTGAACGACACCGACGGAAACGTCGACTCCGAGGCGGACGTCGAGTCCGATGCGGACGCGGAGGTCGACGCCGACGTCGCTCCCGCCACCGAACTGGACAACCAGCTCGGCTCGTTGGTCACGGACGCGAGGCAGAACGCGAACCCGCAGGCGCAGCAGGTCGCGGCCGAGCTGAAGAACGAGGGCAAGTACCTCCAGCACCAGGCCGCCAACCACCTGCTGGACGCGTCGGTGGTGCTCGACACCAAGACCGACGACATCGCCGCGATGATCGAGCAACACGGCATCGAGTCGGTGGCCCAGGCGTTCAACAAGCAGTTCGAACGCCCGATCATCGAGAACGCCCAGATCGAGCAGTTCGCGAACATCACCGACCCGAACGTCCGCCAGCAGTTCGACAACTGGGCGCACGGACTCTGGGACACGGTCGGCAACACGCCGGAGTACCAGTCGAACCCCGGCAAGCTGGCCGAGGACATCTTCAACCACGACAAGGGCTACAACCGCGCGAACAACTTCGCGCAGGAGGCCGCGTACCAGTCGATGGTGGGGCCGACGGTCACGCCGCTGACCGACTCCGTCGCCAAGCCGCCCCCCAACGACGTGAACAGCCAGGCGAACTGGACGCTGGACGTGCTCGGCAAGGCGGGCCTCGTCCCGACCGGCGCCATGGTTCCGGAAAGCCAGTTCACCGCGGCCGTCAACGACAACAAAGCGGTCCTCGAAACCGCGCTCGGCCCGCTGGACGAGACCCGCATCGACCAGCTGCGCGAAGAGCTGTCCGACTGGGGCCTGCTCGCGCCCGACACGCAGAGCGACACCCAGACCAACACCGACACCGACACCGCCGACGCGGATCCGACCCCGAGCACGAGCAACACCCAGCCCGACACCAGCCGCGGAGCACCCCCGAACACCCCGCCACCGGCTCCCCCGGCGCCGGCGTCGCCCACGCCGAGCCCGGCGCCGACGATCAAGAGCGGTGGCGCGCCGCCGAAGATGACGCCGCCGACCCCGGAGTCGCACGCGGGCAAGGACGTCCGGACCGACCAGACGTGGCGCCACGACCCGGCCAGGACCGCGGACTGGTCCCAGCCGAACAACCCGGCCGACCGCAGCACGTGGGCCGGCCGCCGCAACGACACCGACGTCCGCACGGTCGACCAGACGGTCCACGACGTCCGCACGGACAGCACTCCGTCGAACATCAAGTCCTACCAAGGACTCATCAACTACGACCTGCGCCGCATCGAGACGACTCCGGGCAACTTCGTCCAGGAGTACACGGTGAAGGTGCACGTCGACCCCGCCGCGAACACCGATCCGAAGCTCGTCGAACAGGTCAAGCAGAACGCCACCAACGGCGTGAACAACCTGCTGAACCAGGGCTTCCGGCTGCCGAGCGGTGACCAGTTCCACCTCAACCTGGAGTTCACGAACAACCCGGCGGACGCCCACACCAGCATCAAGGTCGACCCGAACAACCCCAACGTCGACCAGACCCACTGGAACCCGGACACCAGTCCTGAGGTCCTCGCCCACGAAACCCTGCACTACCTCGGCATCCCGGACGAGTACAAGGACACGTCGAGGGTCTTCCAGCAGCACGACACCAACTCGGGCGTGCACCAGAACGACGGCGGCCTGATGGGCGCCGACGTCCACCTGCCCGACCCCGGCATCCGGCCGCGCCACCTGTGGCTGATCGAGAACACCGCCAACAGCCAGGTCATGGTCCCGGACACCACGATCAACCCGGCAGGCCCGGCCACCGTGCCACCACCCGCGGGCTGGACGCCGCCCGCCGCGACCCCGGACACCAGCACGACGCCGCCGAACGTCGACAGCGACACGAACACCAACACCGACAGCAACGTCGACAGCAACGTCGACAGCGATGTGCAGACGCGGCCGGTGCAGACGCCGGACACGCCGACCATGCCCGGCGCCTTCCCCGCTGACACCAACACCGACACCGCCACGGCCGCGCCCACCCCGCCGACGCCCCAGGAGGTGCGCGCCGGCCTGGAGGCCTCGCTCAGCACCAAGTCGTCCGCGGAGATCAACCAGACCATCAGCCAGCTGTACAACAACCGTCAGAACGACGGCGGCCTGTACGACGCGGCGCAGAAGGCGGCGTTGATCAAGCGCGCGGCCGGGCATCCGGGCGGTCCGCAGGGGTTCGTGAACGACCTGGCGCAACGGTCGGCGGACCTCCAGAACCGGATCGACGAAGCGAAGTCCAAGAGCACCTGGAAGCCCGAGGCGCTGCAGACGAAGCAGGACCGCGCGAACGAGGCCGCGATCAAGGAGCAGGTCGCCACGCTCACCGACCTCCGCGACAGCACGAACAGCCAGATCGACGCCCTGAAGGACGCGGGCACCAGGCCGAGCCTGGTCCACGCCGTCGACACCCACGTCGCCGGCCCGAACGCGGACGGGCTCGCGAAGCTCGGGCCGACCGCGCTCGCGCAGCTCGACACCCACCTGACCGCGGAGATCGCCGCGGCGGAGCGCGCCGGGTACGACCCCAAGGACCTGAAGGCACTGCAGGAGCGGGTGCAGAACGAGGGTGACGCGCGCGCCGCGATGGCGCAGATCTCCCGGCACGGGGTCGAAGGCCTGACCGCCCAGGTGGACACGGCCAACGGGCTGCTGCAGGAGTTCCGCGAGACCAAAGAGGACTTCACCGGCTTCAACGGCTTCATGAACAGCTGGTTCGGCGACGGCAGGAACTTCAGCGCCGCCGAGGTTGACGCGAGGATCGCCGACGCCGAGGCGCTCGTGAAGCAGTCGGAGCAGCAGCTGTCGTTCGCGACCAACCCCGAGTACAGCAACCGCGTCGCCAAGGCCGAGCAGATGCGCTCGGTGGTGGAGCGGCTTGACCGGCTCCGGGAGTCCAACACGCAGAACATCGAGCGGACCGCCCAGCGCGAGGCGGCGGAGCAGGCCCGCGCCCAGGAGCTCCAGGCGGCCCAGGAACGCCGCGAGGCGCTGGCGAGGCAGGAGGAGGCCGCGTTCAAGGCCTCGCTGTTCGGCAAGACCCCGGCCGAGCTCGACGCACTGGCCGAGCAGAACCGCGACAACCAGACCCGCTCGTACGAGATCGACCAGATGTCCCGCAACCAGCAGGCCGCGCAGAACCCCGGCGGCCTCGACCAGCACATGCAGGACCTCGCGAGCCAGATCAAGGACACGCAGACCAAGATCGGCGACCTGAAGCACATCAGCGACTCGCTGCCGGACGCGTTCAAGACCGAGCTGATGCGCACCGACCAGGCCCAGCGCCAGGCGGAGCAGAACCGGCTCGCGCTGCACGAGATGGAGCTCAACTCCGAGCTGCTCACGCTGAAGTACGACCGCAACGACGCGCTCACGGCGTATGCGCTGAACCTGCCGGCCGACCTGAACGCGCCGGGCTGGCAGTCGTTGTCGCCCAAGGACATCGTGGACCTCGAGGCCCACGTCACGAAGCTGACCGACGACGCCAACGCCGCCGGACAGCCGAACCCGCAGCTGGACCGGTTGCGCGACCAGCTCTCGGGCATGCGAATCGACATCGACACCGCGTTCGGCCTGAACGAGAACAACGCGCCGGCGGTCCAGGTGGACGACTCGGCATCGGTCCACTCGGACAACGACGCGGACAACAACGCGGACACCGACGCCCAGCAGGACCAGCCCGCTCCGGCGCCGGAGCCCCGCCGTCCCGAGCGCGGGCCGTTCATGCAGGACCCGTCTGCCCGCCCGGCAGCCCCGGACGTGGACGTCACCATCCCCGGCGGCTTCGGTCCGATCCAGACGGGCACGCCACAGGCGTCGTTCGAGGCGTCGCTCTACGGTCTCGACAACACGACCCTGCGCGAAATGCAGCAGAACCCGGCGTACAGCGGCAACCCGGACCGCGCGGCCGCGATCCAGAACGCGATCGACACCAACCGCGACGCCGCCGCCGGTCCCCAGCTCTACGACCGCCAGACCGAGTCCGCCCAGCAGAACCTGGACAAGGCCAAGGCCGCCCGTGACCGGTGGAACGCCTCCGACATGGTGCCGGACGCGCTCAAGACCCAGGACATGCTCGACGAGCAGGCGGCTCGCCGGGAGATCGCCGACCGCGAGGTCCAGCGCGCCCAGAACCGGGTCGACCAGCTCACGAACAACCGCGACGCGGCACTCACCTCGTACGCGTTGCAGCAGAACAACAACCCGACCTCGTACGGCTGGCGTCAGTTCAGCGACGCCGACATCGCGGCCGTTCAGACACACGTCGAGCAGCAGATCCAGGACGCACAGGCGGGCGGGCATCCGACCCAGCACCTCACGGACCTTCTCGACTTCACCCACGAGGTCCAGGACGCCAGGGCCCAGGCCGACGCGGACACCCAGACGCGTTCCGCACCGCCCGAGCCCGAGGTGCAGACGCGCCCGGCACCGTGGCGGCCGACGCCGAACCCGGCCGTCCCGATGACCACCGTGAACCCGCAGCCCGTGGGCCAGGTGCCGGACACGAACCTGCCGAGCTTCTTCCAGGACAACAAGGCTCTCGGCTCGATCATCCCGACGGACGTGCGCGGCGCGGACGCCGTCGTCAACGAGATCCAGGGCCTGAAGCCGAACGACCAGGCCCGCATCAAGGACGCGCTGGAGAACGACTTCGAGACGTTCCTGGGCAACGGCCGCAACTTCCAGGTGAAGATCGGCGGCTCCTGGTTCGAGGCGAACGTCCGCGCGGAGATGCACGCGGACGCGAACACGACCGTGACGGACGCGGCAGACTCCAAGGTGGACAAGAACTTCCAGGCCGCCGCGGCCTCCACCACCACGAACACCATCGCCACGTCCAACGACGTCGGCGGCAGCGCGACGGCCGGTGTCGCGATGGGCCCGTACGGCTCGCTGGGCGGCAAGGCGGCCCTCGCGACGCCCGCGGTCTCGCAGGCGACCACGAACACGATCACCGAGCAGCGCGCGATCAAGTCCGACGGCGGCTCGAAGCAGGTCACCGTGCCGGTCTCGTTCGAGATCACGGTGAACGACGCGGCTGGCAACCCGGTGCAGTTCGCGACGCTGAGCACCGGCCCGGACGTCACGCTGCAGGTCCCCACCGACCTCAGCACGATCGTCGACTCCGGCAAGACGTCGGACGTGGTCACGCCGACCGACGCGGACTGGGGCGTCAAGGTCGAGAACGCGGTGCCGGAAGCCGTCACCGTCAAGGACTCCGGCAAGGCGTTCAACGACGTCGCGGCGAAGCTGCACCCGTCGATCACGAAGGTCGGCTCGCCCGGCCGCGAGGTGCTGCAGAACTTCCTCAGCCCCACCTCGATCCGCAACAACCTGCCCGCGATGCTCGGCGGCTTCGTCACGTCGCCGGACCTGATCAGCCCGCACGCGAGCAAGGGCGGCGCGGTGCAGATGTCCGCGACGCTGAAGGACGCCAAACTCGTCGGCACGCACGACACGGCCGTGCTCGACCTGAAGGACACCTCTGCCTGGGGCAGCAGTGTGTCCGCGGCCACCAAGACCGGTTTCGACGTCACCGGGGGTTTCGGTGGCAACCTCGGTGTGCCGGGCAAGGTCGGCGGCACGGTCGGCGCCACCCTCAACTACTCGGCGCGCACCGCGGAGGGCGTGAGCGCGGGGTCGAGCACGAACCGCAAGACCGGCATCGGCGTCAAGAACGAGACCGGCCTGTACGAGGTCACTGCCGAGGTCGAGGTCCGCACGCCGGCCGGTGACAGCGTGAAGATGGAAGTCACCACGCACATGCGCATGGGCCTCAACGAGGCCGGCGCGGTGGGGCTGCCCACTCCGGACGGTTCCCGCAACACGATCACCGACCCGGCCACGGCGGACACCAAGTACCTGCCGCCGTACCTCGCGGACACGCTCGCCGCGGGCAACGCCAAGGTCGGCGAGTTCGTCCCCGCCACCCAGGTGCAGTCGCAGGTCGAGACCAAGCTCCGCGAGCTGCCGGGCTTCGAGAAGTTCCTGCCGCAGTGGAACAACCCGGACGCGAACCCGCGCAGCAGCAAGGGCCAGAGCTTCTCCGACGTCGCCGAGCAGCTCGCGAACCAGCGCAAGCTGACCGCGAACCTCTCCCCCGACGCGTTGAAGGCGAACATGGACAGCCTGCTCGGGCCGGGTGTCCAGGTGCAGCTGAAGAACTCCGGCAAGACCACGAACACCTACGTCAACGTCACGGTCAAGGCCAAGGTCAGCAACCCCAAGCACCTCGGCCAGGCCGACGCGCGCCCGGTCAGCGACTCGACCACCACCGGCCCGAAGCTCGACTCGAACACGACGACCACGAAGGGCTGGACCGGCGGTGTCCAGGGCCGGGTGAACATCCCGGTCAAGACCGGCGTCGCGTCGCTCACCCCGATGCCGCAGCTCGGCGTGTCGTACACGCACTCCAACGCGGACAAGACCTCGGCCGGACCGGCGGTCAGCAGCACGGCGTCGACGCCGGGCAGCGCGGACGCCCAGGTCTTCCAGCAGGACGTCGAGTTCGAGGTCGAGATCACGACCTTCACCCGGCCGCGCACGTGGGTGCGCAACATCGTGCCCGGCGCGCCGGGGTTCCACTCGCCTGAGGTGACGACGGTCGCCAAGACCGGCGCGGGCCTGGACAAGATCGACGGCAAGGTCAACCTGTGGGTGTCGGACGGGTCTACCTTGAAGACCGATCCCGGCGACGGCTTCAAGCCCGGTGACCCGCAGTCGACGAAGATCGACAACTCGCCGACGGTCAAGGACCTGTTGAACCCCAAGGACCCGCGGCCGAAGTCGCCGGAGTTCCTGAACGTGGAAGCCGTCGCGAACACGACGGAGCTGCGCGACCAGGCGATCGACGCGTTGAACCGCGCCGCGAACGGCGACTCTGCGCTCACCACGCCGGGCACCGCGTCGCGCGCGCAGATCGACAAGATGTTCACCCCGGAGAACATCAAGGCGAACCTGCAGCGGCTCATCGAGACCGGTGTGCAGGAGCAGGGCCTGAAGTACGACCGCCGCGTCACCGATCGTTCCGGTGCCATCGGCATGTCGGTGAAGCTCGGTGACGCGAAGCTGGTGTCCATTTCGGACACCACCGGCGCGGACAACTCGGTCAGCGGCGGTTACAAGGCCGGTGAGTCGTCCACGACCAGCCGGTCGGTCGACGTCACCGCCGGCATCAACATCCCGGTGCGCCCCAACGTGACCCCGCCGCCCGCGGGCACGCCGTCGCAGCCCAGCGGTTCCGGTGGCGCCGCGGTGACCGGCAAGGTCACGCCGTGGTCGGACACCAAGACCGAGGCGAGCGAAATCGGCGGCAACGTCGACCGCGGCAAGACGACGCCGGGTGACGCGCGAACCGTGCTGGTCCAGATCGACGCCGAGTTCACCATCGTCGGCGAGAGCCGGGCCGGGAACTTCGTGCACGGCGGCACGCCGAACGCCGAGGGCGTCACGGTGAACATGCCGAAGTCCGTGTTCGTGCGGGTGTCGGAAGACGTCGCGCGCGATCTGGGCGTGCTGCCCAAGGTCGAGTCGACCGTGCCCAAGCCGGACTTCCCGAAGATGGCGCCACCGTCCACGGTCGCGGTCGGCGAGCCCGGCGCACTGGGTCTGTCCACTGTGGAGTCGGTGCCGAACCTGTCCGGTGTGGTCAACGACCTCACGAGCCAGTTGTCCACGAACACCAAGAAGTTCGGCAGCGACGCGCTGATCCCGGACTCGGTGCTCAAGGACTCGATGAGCAACCTGCAGCGCATCGTCGACCTGAACTCGCCGGCCAGCGTCAAGGCGATGATCGACAGCGCCATGGACGGCGGTGTGCCGCTGCTGGTGCACCAGCCGGGCACGTTCGGCAAGGACTCGTACCAGGTCACGTTGCGCGCCAAGGCGGGCGAGCCGACGTTCAACGGGGTCGTCAACGACGGCGTCGACATGACCCACAACAACGGCGGCTCCCGCAAGGAGAGCGCCGGCCAGGGCCGCGGCTCCGGCTGGGGTGTCGGGGTGCGGGCGCCGGGTCTCGCCGCGCCGGGCAGCGCGAACCCGAACGTCTCGGGCACCGCGGGTGGCGCGGTCGGCGCGAACATCGGTGGCAGCAAGAGCAGTTCGGTCACGACGTCGGTCAACGAGGCGTTCAGCAACACCCGCACGGCGAGTGGACCGGCGGCGCAGTACACCGTGCCGGTCGAGTTCGAGCTCGTCGTCGAAAAGGGCTCCAAGGAGATCGCCAAGGCGAAGAGCGGCGACCAGGAGATGGTGGTCCGCACGCACGCGGACAACCAGAAGGTCTCCCAGCCGACGACCGGGCACGGCAACCCGCAGCCGTACATGTCGGCGGCGTCGAAGCGGGGCGCCGAGTTCGGCACGCCCGAGGCGACGTTCGCGTTCCAGCAGGACAGCCGCGCCACGCAGCTGCCGCCGACCGCGTCCGTGGAGAACCTGCGCGGTGCTCAGGACCTGCGTGACGCCGCGGTGAAGGCGTTGACCGAGGCGGGCGCCGGGAAGGGCCTGACCGGCAAGGGCACCGGCTCGTTGAACAGCCTGCTGGCCACGCTGAGCCCGGAGAACCTGCAGCCGCACCTGCCGTCGATGCTGTCCGGGTCGTTGGACGTGCCGGGGCTCAAGGAGGCGGCGCTGACGTTCGGGCAGGACGCCGACGTCAAGGTCTACGCGAAGCTGGTGAACCCGCAGCTGGGGTCGCTGAGCGACAGCGTCAAGATCGAGAGCCCGCTGACGACGAAGACGTCCGAGACTTCCAGCGAGGCCAAGAAGTCCGACACGGCCGACGTGTCGGTCGGGCTCGCGCAGGGGTCCGCGGCGGTCAAGCAGGGCGACCCGAAGGACACCGTCAACTTCGGCACCGGTGGTGTCGAAGCGAAACACGCGAACGAGGACTCGTCGGCCGTCTCCGGCGGTCCCGCGCAGGCCGAGGGCGGCAACATCAAGCCCAAGGACACGCCGCGTACCGGGCTCGTGCAGTTCGACGTCGAGTACCGCGTGGTGGCGACGATCGGCGGCAAGACCGGCGTCGTCGACCTGACCGTGCCCGGCTCGGCCGGCGTGCGGATGCCGGACAGCGCGGTCGAAACCGTGCTGGACCACCAGCTCGGTGACTCGTTGAAGGACGCCCAGACCGAGGTCAAGAAGGCGGCCGACGACTGGCGCACCGCCGAGAAGGAAGTCGAGGCGGCCCGCCACGAGGCCCAGGACGCGATCAACGAGGCCGCGGCCGTGCTGGCGCGCACCGACCAGCCGATCGGCGACGCCGCGACGGCGTTGAACACGGCGATCGACGCCCACCTGGACGCCGAGGCCAAGCTCCCGGCTCTCGAAGCCGCGGCCGCGAACACCCAGGCCGAGGTGGCGAGCACCCGTGCGCACATCCAGGAGCTCAACCCGCAGATCACGTCGCTGAGCCAGGACGCGCTGTCCACGAAGGACGCCCTGGACGACGCGCAGATCAACGGCGCTCCGCAGGCCGAGCTGGACCGCTTGGGCCAGGAAGCCGACGCGGCGCACAACGCGCTGACCGACGCCCAGCAGCAGCTCACCGAGGCCCACTCCGACCTCGACGCGCAGCGCAAGGCCGCGGCCGACGCCCGCGCCGAGTTGCAGGCGCAGCAACAGGTCGTCGCACGGGCCGACCAGGCCCGCGCCGACGCCGAGGCCGCGCACCAGAAGCTCACCGACGAGCGCGCCGCGGCGGAGAAGGCGATCACGGACGCCGAGACCAAGCTCGACGACGCCCGGCGCACGGCGGATGCCAAGCAGCAGGAGTGGTGGAACGCCAAGGCCAAGGTGGACAACGAGATCGACTCGTTCAACACGGCCGCGCAGGCGCCACCGCCGGTGCCGCCCAAGGACGGCGACACCAGCACGCAGACGCCGCCGGTCACGACCAACGACACGTCCGCGTCCACGAGCACGACCCCGCCGCCTGGTGACACGTCCGCGAGCACCAGCACCACGCCGCCGCCCGTGCCGCCGAAGGACGAAGCCGCGAAGCCGTTGCCTCCGCTTCCTCCCGAGTCGTCGGCCGAGGCGAGCACGTCCCGAAGCGCACCACCGGCCGCTCCCCCGGCTCCTCCGCTGCCGGACAGCGACACCAGGTCCAGCACCGTGCGCAGCGGTGGCGCGCCGCCCGCGATGCCCACCTCGTTCGACCACCGGGGCAAGGACGTCCTGACCGACGAGTCGTGGCGTCATGACCCCGCGAAGACCGCGGACTGGTTCGCGCCCAGCGACCCCGCTGACCGCAGCACCTGGGCCGACCGCCGCGACGACAAGAACGTCCGGACGGTCAACCAGGTCGTCCACGACATCCGCACCGACAGCACGCCGTCGAACCTGAAGTCCTACAAGGGACTCATCAACTACGACCTGCGCCGGATCGAGACGTCGCCCGGCAACTTCGTGCAGGAGTACACCGTCAAGGTGCACATCGACCCTGCCGCGAACACCGACCCGAAGCTCGTCGAGCAGGTCAAGCAGGACGCCGCCAAGGGCGTCAACGACCTGCTGAACCAGGGTCACCGGCTGCCGAGCGGCGACCAGTTCCACCTCAACCTGGAGTTCACCGACAACAAGGCGGACGCGCACACCACGGTCCGGGTCGACCCGAAGAACCCGAACGTCGACCAGACCCACTGGCAGCCCGGCACCAGCCCCGAGGTCCTGGCCCACGAGACGCTGCACTACCTCGGCATTCCGGACGAGTACAGCGACTCCTCCCGCGTCTTCCAGCAGCACGACACGAGCTCCGGCGTGCACCAGAACGACGGCGGCATGATGGGCACCGACGTCCGCGGCAACGAGCCCGGTCTGCGGCCGCGGCACCTGTGGCTGGTCGAACGCACCGCCAACAGCCAGGTCGCCGTCCCGGACACCACCCTCAACCCGGCCGGTCCGGCCACGGTGCCGGTGCCCGAGCACCTGCTGACGAACGCCAAGCCCAGCCCGGCGCCCGCCCCGCAGCCCAACACGGCACAGGACGTCGAGACCGGCACGCGCCCGATGAAGCACCGCCGGGACGAGGACAGCGACACCGAGATCGCCCCGACCGACGATCGCGTCACCAAGCGCGGGCGCGGACAGGCGACCTGGTCCGAGCCCGGTCCGAGCAACAGGCAGGCGAACGCCACCGCCGACACCAACGACATGGACGTCGACGCGGACAGCACCACCGGCACGGACGCCCAGCACGACAGCCAGACCGACGCACTGGCCGACCAGCTGAGCACCATGTCGATCGGCGACCTCGACCCCGGCACCAAGTACAACGACGCGTTCGCGCGCCTCGGCGACGGCCGGATCGAGGTGCCCACCAAGGACACCTACCTCGACACCCTGAAGACGAGCGTCGAGCAGAACAAGCGCCCGTCGTTCGTCATCAGCATCATCGTCAGCCACAACGACCTGGGCGACATCAACGGCGTCATCGACGCCATCACCGCGGACGCCGGACCCATCGCCGACGACATGGTGTTCGTGATCGGCGTCAACGGCCGCACCGGCGCGAACCCCGGTATGAGCGCCAACATCGACGCGGCGAACACCGCGATCGGGCACCGGAACGAGCCGATCGCGCTGGTGCCGATGGAGTTCAACGACAAGGCCTTCCCGTACGGCAAGATGCGCAACCAGACGATGCAGAGCTCCGCCACGCGGTTCGCGGTCGGCGCGCTGAACGGCAAGGGCACGCACCCGTACCTGTCCATTCAGGACTTCGACACCGGCTCACGCAGGGTGCCGAACGGCAAGGACGTCTTCACGCACTTCACCGAGTCGCTGAACCCGCCGGAGATCGGCCCGATCCGCCCGTTGATGCACGGCGGCGGCTACCGCGTCGGCGACCCCAACGCGCTGATCACCGACATCCAGGCCAAGATCACCGGTGAGCAGGCGAAGCTCGACGCCGACACGTCGCTGGACGCCGACGAACGTGCGGAGAAGCAGCGCGAACTGGACCTCGCCGCCGAACACATCTCGCCGCAGCACCGGCAGGCGTTCGTCGCGAAGTTCGAGCAGGCGATGAACGACGACATGCACGCGCGGGTCCGCCAGGCGGACTCGGCGCCGATGACGCCGTACTGGCCGGAACCCAACCTGTTCATCGACGCGACCGTGCCGCTGGTCGACCCGTCGGTGAAGTTCAGCGACGGCCTGGGCGAGTTCAACGGGCTCGGCCAGTCGATGAACGCCTTCGCCGGCAAGGAGATCGTCGAGGTCCACCAGACGAAGCTGCCGGCACCGGACACGACCAGGGCGCTCACCGAGGCCAAGGCGCAGCTCGAAGCCGACATCGCGGCCAGGGGTGGCGAGCCGAACGCCAAGGAGGCCCGCGCCCTCGCCGAGATCGAGGCGGGTCTGGAAGCCAACCAGGACCCGGCCGTGGCCAAGGCGAGCAACGACGCCGAGATCGACGCCGCCATCTCGGTCGACCTGCAGACCAACCGCCACCCGTTGCGCGGCGAGACCTTCCACACCGACTTCGTCGAGGGCGCGGTGGGCACGGACCTGTCCCGGCTCGCGTTCGACTTCGCCAAGGACGACGGCAAGTCGTGGCCGCAGTCGCACGTCGAGCTCACGACGGTGGCGGGCCGGACGTTCGGCGGTGATCCGGGGCAGGCGGCGAAGAAGGCCAAGTTCGAGACGTCGCCCGCGGACATCCGCAAGCAGTTCCAGGACAGCAGGACCGGCAGGGGCGGCAAGGCCCCCAAGGCCAACCCGGACAAGCCGCACGCTCAGCGCGAACCCCAGCAGCTGGTCGACCACACGCAAACCGGTCCGCAAGGCTGGAACCCGTCGCGGGTCGACGCGCTCAAGCTCGGCTGGGAGGACAAGAACACGCTCAACAAGGCGGTCTCGGCGCCGGTCCCCGGCCACGGCCACATGGGTGTCGACCCGCAGATCGACCCGTCCACCACCTACCCGCCGGAGCGGGTCAAGCCGGCGGGCAGCAAGAAGCCGCTGCCGCCGCGCCAGGAGCACGAGCTCGGCCACATCGACCCCACGACCAAGCAGCAGAAGACCGCCACGGTGGTGAACACCGCGCTGTCGGACAACAACAGCAACGTCACCCGGACGTTCGGCACGTTCGAAGCGATCTTGCCGCGGGCGGGTGAGCCGCGGCCGGACGGCATGTACAACGCGGTGCACGACGCGCTCGTCGCGGAGTCCAGCGGCAAGAAGGGCAAGGGCAAGGCGGTCCCGTCTGCGGCGGATCTGCGCACGAACACGGTCCGGCAGGGCGCCGTCGCGTCCCCGAGCGTCACCACGCAGATCGCGGACTTCCGCCAGCAGCACGGCCTGGCGAACGGCCACCTGGTCAACGCGGTCATCGAACCGGCCCCTGGCGAGATCCCGCCAGGGCTCCAGGGCGACTACGACCACCCGGTGGACAACACCGGCACGCCCGGCACCGAGCTGACCGGTGGACAGCGTGCCGAGCAGGACTCGATCGACGCCGACGAGAGGGCCGCGGAGAAGAACAAGGCCGACATGGCCGAGCTGCTCGCGTTCCAGCTGCTCTCGACCGAGCTCAACCGGCCGATCGTCGTCCACGGCCCGAACGGCGCCGAGACGACCGTCATGCCGTTGCACGACCTCCAGCCGGAGGTGCTGGACAACTCCACGCAGAAGGACAAGGACAAGGCCGCCGCGTGGAAGCCCACCCCGCTCAGCGGGCCCGAGCTGCACATCGACCGGCACCCGAACCCGGACGGCCGGACCAGGTACACCACGCACGACCCGAACAACCCGCCGGGATCCGACGACCTGGGTGAAGGCCCGTCGCACCGCGACGTGGACATGGAGGACCAGACGCGTCCGGCGCCGTCCGCTCCCCCGGTCGACGCGCCGACGCCGTCACACAACCCGTTGCACAGCACCGATTCCAGTGCACCGTGGTTCGACCCGCAGAACCCCGTGTCGTCCCGGTCCATTGAGGACGCTCGCGCCACGACCCCGGCCACGAGCTGGGTGCGCGGTGAGGACGCCGGTGTCTTCGACAACACCACTGTTGGTCCCAACGGCATCGACATGAAGGCCTGGCGCGGCCCGATCGCCTACGACAACCGCGTGCTGGACGTCGACGGCGTGCCGGTGCGGGACTTCACCGTCCGGCTGCACCTCGACAACGGCACCGCGGACGTCCAGGACCGCACCCGCGCGGGCGTCGAGGAGATGTTCAACCAGGGCTACCGGCTGCCGGGCGGCGAGCAGTTCCACGTCACGGTGGAGTTCACCGACAACCCCGCCGACGCGCACGCCACGATCAACGTCACCGACGACCCCGAGGGCCGCGCGAACCAGCTGACGTGGCCCGCGCACACGGACTCGCGGCGGCTCGCACACGAGGTCGGGCACTTCCTCGGCCTGCGCGACGAGTACCTCGAGACCGACGCCGTGAAGCCGATCTTCCAGCACCAGGACGGCAAGGGACACGTCGTCGCCGACAACTCCCCCATGACCGCCGGCATCGGCAAGGCGGACGCGCGGCTCAAGCCGCGGCACCTGGAGCTCATCGAGAGCCGGATGCAGGCGCTGCAGTCGCACAACAGGCCGCAGCCCGAGCCCTTCGAGTCCGACCTGCCCGCGCCGAACATGCCGAAGCGCGAGCGTCCGGACGAGATGCAGGTCGACTCGGAAGGCGATCCGACCAAGCGGCGCCGCGACGACGACCACGTGTTCGACGAGGGCTTGGACGAGTCAGACGTGTCCGATGTGGACATGGACGCGCACGAGGTCGAGCTGGTGAACGAAGGCGGCGTGCACAACGCGGCCTTCGAGAACCTGGCGAACGGGCAGACTCTCACGCCGATCACGGCCGAGAACTACTTGCAGCGCACCAAGGACAGCATCGCTCGCAACGAGCCGCCGGCGTTCGTGGTGAGCATGATCGTGCGGGCGAGCGAGCTGGACCAGCTCAACGACGTGATCAACGGCGTCATGGCCAACACCGGTGACATGGACGGCCGCGTGGCGTTCGTGCTGGGTGTGAACGCGGCGTCGCAGCAGGACATCGACACCGCGATGGCCGCCGCGGCGCCGATGGTCAACGGCCGCACCGAGCCGATCGCGCTGGTGAGCGTGCCGCACGGGTCGAAGGGCTTCAAGTTCGGCGAGACCCGCAACACCACGCTGAACAGCAACGCGCACGAGTACGCCGTGACAGCGTTGGCCGCCAACGGGAAGCACCCGTACGTCTCGGTCATGGACTTCGACGCGGGCGACCGGCGCACTCGCGAGGGCGGGCACGTCTTCTCCCACGTCGAGCAGCTGCTGCACGCCGAGGAGGTCGGCCCGGCGGACGGTCCGGACACCCCGGCGCCGTTGCGGCCGTTGCTGGTCGGCGGCGGCTACCGCGTGGCGATCACGCCGGAGCAGCTGCACGCGGACGTCCTGGCGCGCATCGACGGCGACACCAAGACGAACGACGCGCAGAAGCAGGCCTACCGGGACCGGCTGAACGAGGAGGGCTTCGCGGACCGCTTCGTGCACATGATCGACGCGGACATGCACGCCCGCCGCACCCAGCAGGGCATCCACCCGTTGCTGCCCTACACGCCGGAACCGAACCTGTTCTTCGACGCGCTCGTGCCGCTCGCCGACCCGTCCGTGAAGTTCGGTGAGGGCGCGGCGGAGTTCGGGAAGCTCGGCTCGTCGCTGAACAAGTTCCACGCGGAGGAGATCGCGGCGCACTACGACCCGCGCACCGCCCAGGAGCGCTCCGGTGAGGTGCCGGTCGACCAGGCGAAACTGGCCGCGGCGGCCGAGCAGGTCAGGGTCGACGTGCAGAACAACCGCGACCCGGTGCGCGGCCAGGCGTTCACCACGGACTTCGTCTCGGGTGACACCGGCACCGACCTGTCCCGGATCGCCTACGGGCTGATCACGGACGGCAAGCTGCCGCAGTCGCACACCGCGCTGCCGAACGTGAGCGAGCGGTTCTTCGACGGCAAGCCCGCCAAGAAGGGCACCGCGTTCGCCGAGGAACGCGAGCGGCTCTCGACCGGTGAGCAGCGGGTCGTCGAGCCGTTCCGGCCGCCGGCCGAGGGGCAGACCACCACCACGTGGAACCCGCCGGGCAAGGTGAAGACCCAGCTCGGCGCGCCGGCCAAGAACCGGATGAACCCGGCTGTGTCGGCGCCTCTGCCTCCGCCGTTCCAGGACCAGCAGGCAGGCGTCCAGAAGGAGCAGAAGGTCGTGGCGGCGCACGGGATCGTGGCGTCCGATCACCTGAACCACACGCTGCGGCAGGTGCGGCACCTCAACACCGACGTGCTGCGCGGGCAGAACCCGCCGCCGACCACCGACACCGGCCTGTACGCGGCCGTCGGTGCGGCCAGGGGTGTGAACCCGGCGGCGCTGCGGCTGGACGTCGTGGAGCTCGCCGCGCGCAACCCGGCGGTGGCCAAGGCGGTGGCGGACTTCACCGTCAGCAGGCCGATGCACGACGGGCACATGGTCGGCGCGCTGGTGGAGAACGTGAACTGGCACATGCAGCCGGACGCCAAGGAGAACAGCGGCGCCGGCAACGCCCGTGACCTGGTCGGACACCTCATCGCGACCCAGCAGCAGGTCAACGTGAGGATCCACCAGCCGGGCGGCAACCCGGTGCTGCTGCGGCCGATGGGCGACGCGGTGACCGAGACGGTCGACATCGAGATGGTGCTGAACGGCCGCCAGGTGACCTATCGCCCACACCGTGGACCACAGGGGCTACACCAGGACGAACAGATGCTTTAGCGTGGCCCGCGTGGACGAGTTCGCGGAGGCGCTCCGGTCGGCGATCACCAATCGTGGTCTCGGCCTGGAGCGACTCCGTGAGCACCTCTCACAGCACGGTGTGTCCGTGTCCCTGGCGACCCTGAGCTACTGGCAGACCGGTCGCAGCCGCCCTGAGCGCAAGAAGTCGCTGCAGGCCGTCGTCCACTTGGAACACATCCTGCAGGTGCCGCCCGGCCACCTCTCGGAGCTGCTCGGGCCGCCGCGGCCGCGTGGCCGCTGGCTGCGCAAGGCTCCGGCGCCGATGTCGGCGTTCTGGCCGGAGCCGTCCCAGGTCGAGCACGCGCTGGACGACATGGAGACGCGCTGGGACGACCAGCTGATCCGGGTGAGCCAGCAGGACTTCGTGACCATCGGGGCGGATCGCACCGAGCGGTCGTTCCGTTCACGGCAGGTCCTGTCGGCGTCGATGAACGGGCCCGACCGGTGGGTCGTGATCATGCACGTCGACGAGCACGACCGGCCGTTGCCCGAGCTGCGGGCGTTGCGGAACTGCGAGATCGGGCGGCTCGTGCAGGACGAGGCGCAGGGCTTCCTGGCCGCGGAGCTGTTGTTCGACAAGGTGCTGCGCAAGGGCGAGAGCATCGTGATCGAGCACGAGCTGGTGAACGAGTCGCCGTGTCCACTTGCGACGAACTACGAGCGCAAGTTCCGGTTGCCCACCAGGGAGTACGTGCTCGAGGTGACGTTCGAGGGGCCGCCGCCCGCCTCGGTCGTCCAGCTCGCCGACAACTCCGCGGTGGATCCGAGCTCGACCCTGCTGGACGTGGCGCTGGACGTGCAGCCCGGTGTGCGCGGATTCCGGTGGGACTGGGAATTAAATGTGAAACAGGACTTAAAAGTTACGCATTAACTTCGTGCTCATAGGCGAATTACATTCGGGCCACCCTGCAACCAAGGAGGCCTTTCGCCATGAGGAAGGTTCTTGCCGTTTTCTGCGGTGCTGCTGTGATGTGGCCGGTGCTGACCGCGCCCGCTCTCGCGGACCCTGTCGCCGATGCCGTGGCTCGTGATCTCGGGATCAGTGCTTCGGCTGCGCGTGCTCGACTCGTTCAGCAAGATCGTGCTCACGACGTTTCCGCTGGTTTGTCCGTTGCTGATGCCGGCCGCTGGTTCGACGCTGACTCCGGCCGGTTGACGGTGGCGGTCACCCGTCCTGAGGATGCTGCCGCAGTTCGTGCTGCTGGTGCGTCGGCTGTGCTGGTGTCCCGTTCCGCTGCTGAGCTTTCCGCGCTCGTGTCGCGGGTGAAGGCTTTGGGGCATGCGTTCCGGAGCGTTGGCGTTGATGTCCGGCGCAATGACGTGGTGGTGTCCGCTGTCGGTTCGTTCCCTGCTTTGGACGGAGTGCGGGTCGTTCGGGTGGCTCAGCCGTTCGTGCAGCAGTCCGGGGAGGTGAACCCCGGCGATCCCTGGTGGCCGGGTTCCGAGTCGAACTGCTCTGTCGGGTTTCCTGCCACGGATTCCAGTGGTGGCAAGCACTTCGTCACCGCAGGCCACTGCACGAACGACGCTTCGCAGGCCGCCTACGGGGAGAGCGGGCAGCGCAACCGGCTCGGGACGTCCAACGTCGGCGGTAGCCGGTCGGTGAACGCCAGGGAAGGCGACATGGGTGTGGTCGCGGTGACCGAGCCCGGCTGGACCGTGTCGCCGGTGGTCAACACGTGGGGCTCGCCCGCGGTGACCGTCACCGGGAGCAAGGACGCGCTCGTCGGCGAGGCGGTGTGCCACAGCGGGAACACCGCTCCTCAGTTCGAGTGTGGTGTGGTGAACTCGGTGAACCAGACCGTGGACTACGGTTCCGTGGTGGTCGAAGGTCTGACGTTGACCACCGCCTGTTCCGAGGGTGGGGACTCCGGTGGTGCCTGGCTGGCCGGATCCTCCGCTGTCGGGCTGCACTCCGGTGGGCAGTCCTCGTGTTCTCCTGGGTCCACAGAGGACAACTCCATCTTTCAGCCCGTCAACGAAGCTCTGGCCAAGTGGAACCTCACACTGGTGACCGGGTCCGGGTCTGGTGACACCGAGCCGCCTTCCGCTCCCACCGGTCTGCGATCGGCCGGCGTCACTTCTACCGGCGTGTCGCTGGAGTGGTCCGCTGCTTCGGACAACGTCGGGGTCACCGGGTATGACGTCTACAGCGGTTCTTCGGTGGTCGCTTCCGTTGCCAGTCCTTCGGCTTCGGTCGGTGGACTGACGCCGGACACCTCGTACTCGTTCACGGTCGTCGCCCGGGA